>NZ_DBHIUF010000008.1:0-96681 GCF_057272915.1 Gemella sp. | reverse complement strand
TTATAAATTTAAATACGGCTGATATTTATTATCAACCGTATTTATTATAGACCCAGATTTTTAAGGAATCATGATATCAAGTTACACTCAGTCTTTTTATTTTCCTATTATTTCAAACCTAGTCTTCTCACCGTAATATATAAGCAGTGAAGATAGTATTGATTTCAATTGTTCTAAATTATCTGTTTTTAAGTTAATTTCTGCCTTACCAGAGATTACATTAAAAGCATCACCGCTTTTTACAGAGATTATCTCTATATTTTTATATTTTGTAGTTTTTCTTACAAATTCCCCAGCGATAACTGTTGTATCGATGGCTTCATGAGGTTCAGCTCCGTGTCCACCTTTACCAAAAATATTAACTAAATATGTATGCATATCTATTGTTCCTCCTTAAGATTTTTAATTACATTAGCGGAATCAAAGGCTAGTGTTAAGAATATTGAAGCTGTTTGTTTCATAACTTCTTCTTCGAAATCAAAATTTGGGTGGTGGTGTGGATATTTAGCGAATGTTGAATTCCCTGCACCAATTAGGAAAAAAGCACCAGGAACTTCTTCAACATAATATGCAAAATCTTCACCGATCATTAACGGTTCAATTTCCATTTGTTTAATTTCTGGAAGAATCTTAGAAGTTGCTTTTTGTATTTCTATTGTTCCTTCTTTGTGATTTATAAGTGGTGGATAACCTCCGTAATAAATAAATTCTATATTAGTACCAGGATATTCATTTTCTAAAGCTTCACATAGGTTTTGAAGTTTATTTAATACCATTTTATGAAGTTCTTTATTGAAATGTCTAATAGTTCCAGTAATACTAGCTTCTTCAATAGAACTTTCTAATTTTCCTAAGGTGATAACAAGTGTTTCTCTTGGTTTAGCAAATCGTGAAACTATTTGTTGAGTCATACTAACAAACTCTGCAGCAATAGTATTTGCATTTTCCTTAGTGTTGATTTTCACTTCGAATCTATCTGCAGCTGCACACAGTTCACTGTAACTATAGCCTAATGTTCCAAGTGGAAGTGGTGTCCAAAGATGGGCACCGAATATTGCATCGACTCCTTGTAAGCAACCAGCATCTATCATAGGTTTTGCTCCACCTGGAGCTTGTTCTTCTCCGTATTGGAAAACTGCAACAACATCATGTGGTAGTTCTTTTTGATTATCCATTAATACTTTACACGTTGCAAGTAAAGCAGTAGTATGACCATCATGTCCACAAGCATGCATTGCATTGGGGATTGTAGAATTGTAAGGAGTATCCTTTGCATCATTTATAGGTAGAGCATCAAAGTCTGCTCGAAAAGCGATTGTTTTTGAAGAATCTTGTCCTTTTATTCTTGCAACTACACCATTTAATCCGACGTTTGTTTTAATATTAGTAATTCCAATTTTTTCTAAATATTCTTTAATGAATCTCGCTGTATTTTTTTCGTTAAATGAAACTTCAGGATGCATATGCATATAGCGGCGAAGTTCAATCATTTCTGGATAAAATTTATCAAGTTCATTTTGTATAATTTGTTCAATCATAAAAACCTCCAGATTACTTTTTTAATTATAAATACAATTATAGCATAAATATTTTAATAAATAGAGAATAGTTCAAGAAAATGTTTTCAATTGTTTTTTATTTTTGATATAATATGAGTAAAATAGACACTAGTAAAACTCAATTCGGGGGTGGGAACATGGATACATTAGATTAATAGAGAGATTTTATTAAAAAGGAGTTAGTGTATGCAAATATTAAATATTAAAAACATAGAGTTTGAAAAACAAGGGAAGATATTATTCAAAATTGAAAAATTGAGTATAAATACTGGTGATATTATTGGTTTAATAGGGAAAAATGGTTCAGGGAAGACAACTCTGTTAAAATATATAGATGACTCTCTTAAAGATGAAAATAACATTTCATCAGAGTTTTTAGAATTTGGAGAAAATTCTCTTCTTAAAAAGAGTGGAGGGGAAGTTGTTGTAAACAAGATTAGAGGTAGTTTATTATCAAATGTTGAACTATATTTACTAGATGAACCATCAACATACTTAGATTATAATAATGCTAGCAAAATAGCTAATCTTATAAAAAGAACTCCAGCAACTTTTTGTATAGCAAGTCACGATAGAAATTTTCTAAATAATGTTTGTACTAAGTTATGGATAATCGAAAATAATACTGTGAGAGAATTTAATGGGAATTATCATGAGTACAAATTTCAAGAAGAAATTGAAACTGCTGAGTATGAAGCTGAACTGCAAAAGTACAATAAAGAGGTTAAGAAGATAAAGAAAAGCATCCAAGAGATGAAAGAGGAACAGGGGAAAAAATCTGGAAAGCCAAAGAACATGAGTGGATCAGATTATAGAATTATAAGTGTAAAAAATAAAATTTCAAAAAATGAAAAGAGATTACAGAAAAAAATATCAAGACAAGAAGATAAGTTGCAGGCTAATATTAAACCTAAGCCGTTAAAAGATAAGTATGATATTGAATTTTTAGAGATATTTAAGGAAACTCATAACAAGAGTTTTTGTATTGACGCGAAAAGCTGTGAAATAGATGGGAAGTTTCTCTGGTCATCACCTGGTTTTACTTTTTCTAGTGGTGATAACATTTTAATTAAAGGAAAAAATGGTTCAGGGAAAACTACTTTTCTAAAATATGTGAAAGAATCTATTCCTTGTTCTTTGCAAGTAGCATATTTTGAACAAAATAACTTCGATATTTTTAAAGAAGAAAAAACATTGTTTGAATTTGTGAAAGAATCTACTATACTAGATGATATAGAACTTAGAAATATACTAGCTTTACTAAATTTTAGAGGAGATGATATCAATAAGAAGATATCAGTTTTAAGCAAAGGGGAGAAAGTTAAACTTTATTTTGTAAGTTTACTTTTTAGAAAAACAGATGTACTGTTATTAGATGAGATAACTAACTTCTTAGATGTTGTTGCGATAGAAGCGGTAGAGAAGATATTAAATAAATATCCTGGTATACTAATTATGGTCAGTCACGATATGGAATTTATCGATAATGTTGCAACTAAGGTTATAAATATTACGAATAAAGAAGTACTGAAATTCGAATAAATTAGAAGTTAATAAGAATATTTAGGAGGATAATTATGATAAAAATTATTATAGCTGTATTCTTAATATTAGGTTTTATTTCAGCTGCGGTTGCTAGTGCAAGATGGAAAGAAAAGGATGAGAATGAATAAATATAGTAAAAAGGCATTGATTAGTTATTAAGGAGAAATTTCACTGATGGGACTAATTCAGAAGTACAAAGTAAAGAATATAAATAATCGCCTAAATTCTTAACAATCGCCTAAAACTATGGTATATTTAGGTGAAAAACAAAGGGTTTGACTCAAAATTTTTATGAGAATTCATAGACGTAGTGGTTTATTGATATCAACTATGTTTTATAAAAGCTTCTAAGATTCCTAATAAACTTTGCGAGGGTGACTCAATAAAATCGATTTCTTCAAAATAACGATTTTTGGGTCACTCCTTTTTTATTTGAACTGGAATTTACTTTGGGAATTAAAAACTACATAAAATTCAAGAGAAATGAGAAAATGCAATTGACAAAATGTCAGTTGAGTGTTATCCTTTAAATAGGAGGTATAAAATGCGAGATGTAAAAGAACCGGAAATACGACGTGCCGAAATTATGGATGCTGCAATGCTACTATTTATAGAGCAAGGGTATACTAATACAACAACTCAGGATATTGTTGACAAAGTAAATATATCAAGAGGCTTGCTGTACTATCACTTTAAGAATAAAGAAGATATCTTATATTGTCTTGTGGAACAATATTCAGATAAATTATTGAAAGATATTCATGTTATTGTCTATGATGAAGATAAAACCGCCATTGAAAAAATTAGAGCTTTTATAGATGCCACAATTATATCTTCGGAAAATATTTCGGCAGAGGGATCAGCGTTACAAAAAACAGTTGATCTTGAAGAAAATCGATATATGATAGATAAGTTATCCCATAAGATTATTGAAAAACTGACAATATATTTTGAAAGAATAATAAACCAAGGAATATCAGAAAAAACACTTTTTGTAAAATATCCGTCTGAAACAGCGGAATTTCTTATGACAGCTTATGTTTTTGTTTCAAATAACATAAGTATAAGATATTCAAAAAAAGAGTCTGTCAATGAGTATTTAAACGCATTTAAGATAATGCTTGAACAAAGCTTAAATGCAAAAAAACTCTTTAACAATTGAAAAAGAATAGAATGTTTGTAAAAATAATAATGTTCCGATAGCTAATGCTAAAAAAGCTATCGGTATTATTTCAAAGAATAACTGACAAATTGTCAATCAAATTGTCAATGGAGGTAAAAGTATGTTAGAGATAAATAATTTTAGTAAATTTTATGGAGACAAAAAAATTGTTGATAACCTATCCATTTCAGCACAGTCTGGAGATATTTATGGATTCATTGGTGCAAATGGAGCCGGAAAGACTACAACAATAAAAGCAGTAGTTGGGATTCATGATTTTGAGAATGGAAGTATAACGATTGATGGGCATTCCATTAAAGAGGAGCCTGTTATTTGTAAAAAAATGATGGCATACATTCCGGATAATCCAGACTTATATGAACATATGACGGGATTTCAGTACATCAATTTTATTGCAGATTTATTTGAAATTTCTACTGAAATACGCAGAGAAAGAATTCAAAAATATAGTGATTTATTTGAAATGACTAATCATCTTTCGGGGATGATATCTTCGTATTCACATGGTATGAAGCAACGAACAGCGATTATTTCTGCACTGGTTCATTCTCCAAAGTTACTAATTTTAGATGAACCTTTTGTAGGACTTGATCCAAAAGCAGCTTTTCTACTAAAGAAAGTAATGCACGAATGCGTGTCAGATGGAGGAGCTATTTTCTTCTCAACACATGTTTTGGATGTTGCAGAAAAATTATGTAATAAAATTGCAATTATAAAAAATGGAAAGTTAATCGCAAGCGGAAATATAGAAGAAGTCAAAGGTAATAAAACTTTGGAAACTTTTTTCATGGAGGTACAAGATAATGAGCAAAATTTGGATACTAATTAGAGCCCAATTGATAAATTTTTTTCCAATCAACGAAATTAGAGAGCCGAGAAATAAAAAGAAAAGCTCTGTTGTTATTGCAAGTTTTGGAATAATAACTCTTGCTATATTTTTCTGTGTCTATAATTTTATGACAGCCAAAACACTGGTACAAGTTGGACAGCAGGAATTGATACCGGCTTATATGGTTGCGGTATCAAGTTTTTCAATATTATTTTTGACAATATTTTATTCTAATGGAATTTTATTTGGTAGTCGTGATATAGAAACGCTTTTATCGCTACCCTTAAAAAGCTCAGACATTATAAGTAGCAAGTTTATATTTATGTATTTATTGAACTTTTTAATAGGATTCATATTTATGCTTCCGGGGGGCATTGTTTGGGTATTAAACGGAAGCTTAAATGTATTACAGATTATATTGTATTTTATCTCCATGATTTTTGTTCCATTGATACCTATGTGCATAGCAGCATGTATGGGAATGATTGTTGTTGCTGTTTCATCTTATTTTAAGAGGAAAAATGTTATTGCTCTAATCTTTTCATTTGCAATGATAGGCATAATTGGATATATTGCAGTGTCAGCTATGAAATCAGGTAATGAAGACAGCATTGGAATCATGCTTTCTAAGCAAATTACAGGACTGTATCCAATATCCGGGTTATTCGTGCAACACACAAATTTTACAATGTATATTGGAATGGGATTATTTATTGCGTTTTCAACATCAGTTTTTTATATATTTGTAAAAATTGTTGCGATGAAGTATGGATTGCTTAATACTCTTGCTAAAACAACATCAAGATATTCTGATAACAAAAAATCTTATAATAGAAAATCGATATTTCTTGCCTTGTATAAAAAAGAAATGGGACGCTTTTTAAGCTCGTATATGGCGGTCTTGAATGCAGGACTCGGTGTAATACTTTTATGTGTTTTTAGTATATTTTTGCTTTTTAATTCTATAGAACAAATAGGAGAGTCTTCAGGAATAGAAAATATAAATGAATATCTCTCAAATTTTGCTCCATTATTTATTGCATCTATGCTCTCGCTCAGTTGCCCGGCAGCTTCAGCGATATCTTTAGAAGGAAAAAACATTTGGATTTTGCAAAGCTCTCCTGTTAAGGTAAAAATGATCTTAAATTCCAAGATAGCTGTAAACCTTACACTTCATTTGATTGGGTATATGATTTCCATATTTGCATTTACGTTAAAACTTGATATGAACTTTATTCAAGTTATTAACCTAATAATTGTTCCTATATGCTATTCGATCTTTATAACAGTCATAGGAATTTCCCTAAATAAAAAGTATCCAAATTATGAATGGGAAAGCGAGATGATGGTTGTAAAGCAGAGCATGCCTGTTATTGTGTCTGGACTTATTGGGATAATTGCACTCATTACACCAATTCTTCTTAATTGGTTTTTAAATCTTTCGATAACACCAGTTTTGCAGATAATATCAGTTACTTTACTTGTTATTTCAAGCGAAGTTTATATAAAAGTTAGCAAGTTAAATTTTATTTAGTTCAAGGAGGGAAAATGGTATGAAAGATGGACTGTTAAAAGATATCTTGGTGTTGATATTAATGATTGTTGTAATATTTATTATTTGCATATTTCTCCCGGAGGAAATTCCTGTTCATTTCAATGCAAAAGGAACCCCTGATATGTTTGCTAATAAATATTATCTTCTGTTTGCTACGGTTATTCCGTATTCTGCTTATTGGAAATTTATACGAGGAAGGAAAAATAAAAAGGTTAAGTGAATATGTATCCATATTTACAAATAGCATCTGTGATAAGAGCAACTGTTTTAAGAGGTAAGTATGTACCGGGGCAACAGATGCATCCCATAAGGACTTTAGCATAGAGGGAAGAATGTAATCCTGCAACCGTCCAAAAAGCATTAAAAATTCTTGAGAAACAGGGGTTGATTGTTAGTCTTGGAAGTAAAGAATTTTTTGTTATTGAAAGTGGGAAGAAAATAATTGAGTTAAGAAATCAGAATTTTAACAGGCTAACAAAAATATTGTTTGAAAAACTATATGCCTTAGGATTTTCGGATTCTGAGATTATCAAACTATTTGATAGAATAGAAACTTAAAAAATGAATAAAAATCAATTATGTGTGAAGAAGATAAAGATACTGACTATTTAGATTATTGATAAAATGGAGGAAAAGAATATGGAAGAATCTAAATATCTAATGTTAGAAATACCAAAGAAACAAAATATTCCTCTTTTATATAGTCTCTATAGTAGGTTATTGTTTCAGATGCAAGCTGAAATACGCAAGTGTAGATAAAGAAGTATTCTTATTCTTCCGTTTTAGAGGACTTCGTATGCCTAAGTGTAGAAGTCCTTCTTTTTTTCCTGAAAAACAGTCGATCAAAAGAAACGGAGGACTTCAAAATGAAAAAAGAATCTTATCTATATGTAGGCGGACAAAAAGTCAAAGTCAGTGAGGATATATACAAAGCCTACTGGTGGGAAAGAGAACATGAAAGTATTTAGAGCAGGTGGACAGGAAAAACCACTTGCTCTTTTTTTCGTCCTTGGATCAGGATGGGCATTTTGTAGATAATATCATTGATGAAAGTGTTGATGTCGAAAAGATTGTGGAAACATAGATGATGATTGAAACCGTCAGAAATGCTATATCACAGGAAATCACACCATCTCTCAGTATAAAACTAATTTTATGAAGTATAAAGATAGAATTAAGATTTTTAAAAACTGGAGCTCGTTTAACATTATAAAGAGAATTTAAAATAACGTAATAAAGTTAGACAAATATCTTTTCATGATTACTTAGTCTCAACTTAAGTTCCAGTTTAAAAAATAGTTTTAGGTTAAATTCCAGTTTTTTATTTGAACTGGAATTTACTTTGGGAATTAACACATCATTCACACAGCTCTAATAATCTATCATACATTTGACAAATCTCTTATTATGGTATATAATATTGATAATTTGAATAACACATCTTTAATGTGATCCAGAGAGGTCAGCAAAGATTTATTTATTGGAAAACCAAGTTTATTTATGCTGTCCTGCTCAATAGAGTAGGCTATTTTTTTGAGGTGAAGTATGAAAAAACGAATTCTTTTCGACGAAACAATGATTTCTAGAATGATTACTAGAATTGCTAATGAAATTATCGAACAAAATAAATTAGATGATATAGTTTTAGTAGGTATTCAAACTAGAGGAATTCATATCGCCAAAAGATTAAAACAAAAAATCAAAGAAATTGAAAATACTAATATTCCAGTAGAAACACTTGATATAAAATTTTATCGTGATGATTTAGAAAAAATAAGTGAAGAACCTGAAATAAAAGTTCCACGTTTTAAACTTGATTTGACAAACAAAGTTGTAATTATTGTAGATGATGTTCTTTATACAGGAAGAACGGTAAGAGCAGCGATAGATGCTATTATGGATGCAAGTCGTCCAAAAGCAATTCGACTTGCAATTCTTGTAGATAGGGGACATAGAGAACTGCCAATTAGAGCAGATCATATTGGAAAAAATATTCCTACTTCAAGAAAAGAAAATGTACAAGTTCATTTAAATGAAGTAGATGATGTTGAAGAAATATTATTAATTTAAATATAAAATCTTTTTAAGGTAGTCCAGAGAGGCTAACAAGGGATTGAATTTAAAGTTTATACTTTATTTGAGGATAGCTATATTTAAGTATAACTATGCCCAGATAATAACTTGAATTTAATAGTTGATGAACAGTCATACCTTGTAGCCAAACGGATACAAGGTATTTTTTTATACAAAATGGAGGAAGCACTATGAGAAATATAGTAAAAATGTCAGACTTAACAAATGAAGAAGTTTATCAGCTGATAGAAAGAGCTTTAGAGTTGAAAAATGGTAAGCAGGTAGAACCAAGAGAAGACCTATATGTAGCGAACCTATTTTTTGAAAACTCAACTAGAACGAAACATAGTTTTGAGGTAGCTGAACATAAACATAGATTAAATGTTATAAACTTCGAGGCTTCAACTTCGTCAGTAAATAAAGGTGAAACTTTATACGATACTTGTAAAACACTAGAAATGTTAGGTTGCAACATGTTGGTTATCAGACATGGTCAAGATGCTTACTACAATGAACTGACTAATTTAAATATTCCGATTTTAAGCGGAGGAGATGGTAGTGGCGAACATCCAAGTCAATGTTTACTTGATTTAATGACAATGTATGAGAAATTCGGAACATTCGAAAATCTTAATGTAATCATTGCAGGAGATATTAAAAATTCTCGAGTAGCAAGAAGTAATTACAACATGCTTACGAGATTAGGAGCAAGAGTAAGATTTGTTTGTCCTGATATTTTCAAAGACGAGACACTTGGAGAAGTAGTAGACTTTGATAAAGTAGTTGGAGAAGTTGATGTTTGTATGTTGTTAAGAGTTCAACATGAAAGGCATGACTCTAAGATGGGACTAAGTAAAGATGAATACCATAATAACTTTGGATTAACTAAAGAGCGCTATGAAAGATTAAAAGAATCTGCAATAGTGATGCATCCAGCACCTGTTAATAGAGATATGGAAATAGCTTCGGAACTAGTGGAAGCATCTAAATCAGTAATCTTTGAACAGATGAAAAATGGAATGTTCATGAGACAGGCAATGATAGAAAAAATAATTAAAGATAATAACTTATAAAGAGGAGAAGCATATGTTACTTTTAAAAAACGGTAAAATTTTAGAAAATGGTGTATTAGTAGAAAGAGATATTTTAGTTGATGATAAAAAAATCGTAAAAATCTCTGAGAACATCGAAGAGAGTGGAGCTAAGGTATTAGACTTAGAAGGGAAATTCGTTTCACCAGGATTTATAGATGTTCACGTACACTGGAGAGAGCCAGGATTTGAATATAAAGAAAACATTTATCATGCTTCAAGAGCGGCAGCACGTGGTGGTTTTACTACAGCAATGCCAATGCCGAACTTAAATCCGGTACCAGATTGTTATGAAAATTTAAAATTACAATTAGACATTATTGAACGTGATTCGGTAATCAGAGCGATTCCTTTTGGAGCTATAACAAAAGGTGAAGAAGGAAAAGAATATGCTGATTTTGAAGAATTAGCCGAGCATGTGTTCGCCTTCAGTGATGATGGTAGAGGGGTACAAGATGCTAATATGATGTATGAATCAATGATGGTTGCTGCTAAATTAAATAAAGCAATTGTAGCTCACTGTGAAGATAACTCATTAATCCGCGGTGGATGTATGCACTGTGGACGTAGAAGTCGTGAATTAGACTTACCAGGAATTCCTTCAGTATGTGAGAGTGTTCAGATTGCACGTGATGTTCTTTTAGCTGAAGCAGCAGGATGTCACTACCATGTTTGTCACGTATCTACTAAAGAATCAGTTAGGGTAGTAAGAGAAGCAAAGGCAGCAGGAATCAAAGTAACTTGTGAAGTATGTCCTCACCACCTAATAAGTGATGAAATGGATATTCCAGAAGATAACGGAATGTGGAAGATGAACCCACCACTAAGAGCACGTGAAGATAGAAATGCTCTTATCGCAGGTCTATTAGATGGAACAATTGATGTAATAGCAACAGACCACGCACCACATGCTACTCATGAGAAAGACTTATCGATGAGAAAAGCTGCATTTGGAATTGTTGGAAGTGAAACAGCATTCAGCCAACTTTATACGAAGTTTGTAAAAACAGGAGTATTCTCACTAGACTTACTAGTTAAGCTAATGACTGAAAAAGTCGCAGATACTTTCGATTTACCATATGGACGTTTAGAAGAAGGTTGTTTTGCAGACTTAGTAGTAATCGACTTAGAAAAATCATTGAAAATTGATCCAGAAAAATTCTTATCAAAAGGTAGAAACACACCTTATGTTGGAGAAGAAATATACGGAATACCAGTATTAACACTATGTGAAGGTCAAGTTGCATACAAAGATAGCGAAGTATTTGAAGTTTAAAAAATAAAAAACTTAGAAAGAGAGAACAAAGATGTACAGTTACGATAGACAACTAATTTTAGAAGATGGAACAGTATATAAAGGATATGGATTCGGTGCTAACAAAGCACTAGCAGGAGAGGTAGTATTTAACACAGGTATGACGGGTTATCAAGAAACACTATCAGATCCATCATACAATGGACAAATAGTAACATTCACTTATCCATTAATCGGAAACTACGGAATCAACAGAGATGACTTCGAGACAATTAATCCTAGTATTAAAGGACTTATTGTTAGAGAAGTTTGTAAAAAACCATCTAACTTTAGAACAGAATACAGTTTAGATGAGGTATTAAAAGAACTTAATATCCCAGGTATATCAGGAATTGATACACGTAGTTTAACAAGAAAAATAAGAGAACACGGTACAATCAAAGGAATAATTACTGACCTTTGTATGGATCCAGAAGAACAATTAGAAAATCTTAGAAAAACTGACTTACCAACGAACCAAATTGAACAAGTTTCAACGCAAAAAGCTTTCTTATCTTCAGGAAATGGATATAGAGTGGTACTAGTAGACTTCGGTATGAAATCAGGAATACTTAGAGAATTAAATGAACGTAATTGTGATATCGTTGTTGTACCTCACAATGTAACTGCTGCGGAAATCTTCAGACTTAATCCAGATGGAATTATGTTAAGTAATGGACCTGGAGATCCAGAAGATGTACCAGAAACAATCGAGATGCTTAAAGAAGTTATGTCGAAAATTCCTATTTTTGGAATTTGTATGGGGCACCAACTTATTTCATTAGCATGTGGAGCGAAAACATATAAACTTAAATTTGGACACCGTGGAGCTAACCATCCAGTTAAAAACTTAATAACTGGAAAAGTTGATATTACTTCACAAAACCATGGTTTCAGTGTTGATATCGAATCATTAAAAGATACAGATTTAGAGCTTACACACCTATCAGTAAATGATAAAACATGTGAAGGAGTACGTCATAAAAAATACCCAGTATTTTCAGTACAATATCACCCAGAAGCATCACCAGGACCACACGATCCTAACTACTTATTCGATCAGTTTATAGATAATATGAGAGAATTTAAAGAAAATAAATAGGAAGTAACCTGAGAAATTATAGAGTATCGATGCAAAATTAAGGAGAATAAAAATGCCAAAACGTAATGATATAAAAACAATACTAGTGATAGGATCTGGACCAATTACAATAGGTCAAGCAGCAGAGTTTGACTATGCTGGGACTCAAGCGTGTCTGTCTTTAAGAGAAGAAGGGTATGAAGTTATCTTAGTTAACTCTAACCCAGCGACAATAATGACAGATAAAGAAATTGCAGATAAAGTTTATATGGAACCTTTAACTCTTGAGTTTGTAAGTAAAATTATCAGAAAAGAAAGACCTGATGCATTACTTCCAACATTAGGGGGACAAGTGGGGCTTAACCTTGCGGTAGAGCTGCACAAAAGTGGAATCTTAGATAAATATGGAGTTGAATTACTAGGAACGAAATTAAGTTCAATCGAACAAGCAGAGGATAGAGAATTATTCCGTGATCTTATGAATGAACTTAATGAACCAGTTCCAGAATCAGCGATTATTACAACTTTAGATGAAGCGAGAGAATTTGTTGCTGAAATAGGATATCCAGTAATTGTTCGTCCTGCCTTCACTATGGGAGGAACAGGTGGTGGTATCTGTTACGATGAGAAAGATTTAGAAGAAATCGTAAGTAGTGGATTACACTATTCACCAGTTACTCAATGTTTATTAGAAAAATCTATCGCAGGATTTAAAGAAATTGAATACGAAGTAATGCGTGACTCTAACGATACAGCGATTGTTGTATGTAACATGGAAAACATTGATCCTGTTGGAATACACACTGGGGATTCAGTAGTAGTAGCACCTTCTCAAACATTAACAGACAGAGAGTACCACATGCTACGTAATGTATCATTAAAAATTATTAGAGCTTTAAAAATTGAAGGTGGATGTAACGTACAACTTGCACTTGATCCAAATTCATTCAAATACTATATTATCGAAGTTAACCCAAGGGTATCACGTTCATCAGCTTTAGCATCAAAAGCTACAGGATATCCGATTGCGAAAATTGCAGCGAAAATTGCTGTAGGATTAACTCTTGATGAAATTATAAACCCAGTTACACAAAACTCATATGCTTGTTTCGAGCCAACACTTGACTACGTAGTAAGTAAAATTCCACGTTTCCCATTTGATAAATTTGAGAATGCGGATAGAAAATTAGGAACACAAATGAAAGCTACTGGTGAAGTAATGGCGATGGGTAGAACTTATGAAGAAAGTTTACTAAAAGCTATCCGTTCATTAGAATATGGTGTGCACCACCTTGGACTACCTAATGGAGATGATTTCACATTAGAAGAAATTATTGACAAGATTAAACAAGCCGGAGATGAAAGATTATTCTTTATCGGAGAAGCTTTAAGACGTGGACAAAGTACAAAAGATATTCACGATATTACAAAAATTGACATGTTCTTCCTAGAGAAAATGCAAAATATCATTGATATCGAACATGAGTTAAAAGACAATGTTGGAAATGTAGATTTACTAGAATATGCTAAAAAATACGGATTCTCTGATAAGGTAATTGCCCACAGATGGGGAGTGACAGAAGATGATATCTACAACCTTCGTCAAGAAAATAAAATAACTCCTGTATTCAAAATGGTTGATACATGTGCAGCTGAGTTTGTTTCAGAAACTCCATATTTCTACTCAAGTTATGAACAAGAACAAGAATCAATAGTTAGCGATAAGAAAAAAATTGTTGTGTTAGGATCAGGTCCTATTAGAATTGGACAAGGGGTAGAGTTCGACTATGCTACAGTTCATGCGGTAATGGCGATTAAAGATGCAGGTTATGAAGCAATCATTGTTAATAACAACCCAGAAACAGTTTCTACGGACTTTACAATCTCTGATAAACTGTACTTCGAGCCATTAACTGAAGAAGATGTGATGGCGATAATTAATCATGAAAATCCACTAGGAGTTGTAGTTCAATTTGGTGGACAGACAGCGATTAACCTTGCAGCTAAATTAGAAAAACACGGTGTGAAAATTTTAGGTACTGCTTTAGAAGAAATCGATAATGCAGAAGATAGAGATAAATTTGAAGAATTATTACATAAACTAGACATTCCACAACCACTTGGAAAAACTGCATTCGATGTAGAAACAGCAGTTAAAAATGCAGAAGAAATTGGATACCCTGTATTAGTAAGACCATCATACGTACTAGGTGGACGAGCTATGGAAATAGTTTATGAAGAAGCTGAATTACGTCGTTATATGAAGACAGCTGTAAAACTTACACCAGAACACCCAGTACTAACTGACAGATATTTAGTAGGTCGTGAGATAGAAGTAGATGCTATTAGTGATGGAGAAACAGTAATTATTCCAGGTATTATGGAGCACATCGAAAGAGCAGGGGTTCACTCAGGGGACTCTATAGCAGTATATCCACCTCAAACACTGACAGAAGGTGAAAAAGCTAAGTTAATAGAATATACAATTAAATTAGCAAAAGGATTAAATATCGTTGGATTATTAAATATTCAATATGTAATAAGTAAAGGTGAAGTATTCGTACTAGAAGTTAACCCGCGAAGCTCAAGAACTGTACCATTCTTAAGTAAAATCACAGGAGTTCCGATGGCGAAACTTGCTGCTGGAGCAATTATTGGAGAAACACTTAAATCTAAAGGATATGAAACTGGATTATTACCAGAAGCACAGAATGTGTACACTAAAGTACCGGTATTTAGTTTCCAAAAACTAAAAGATGTTGATACTACTCTTGGACCTGAGATGAAATCAACTGGAGAAGTAATGGGAAGTGATAGAACTCTAGAAAAATCACTTTACAAAGGACTTCTTGCAGCGGGAATCAAAGTAAGTGATCAAGGAAATATCTTATTCACTATTAGTGATGATGATAAAGAAGAAGCATTAAATATAGCAAAACGATTCTTCGGCTTAGGATACAACCTATTAGCTACAGAAGGAACAGCTAAATACTTAGACGAACACGGATTAAGAGTTACTCCAGTAGGAAAAATTAATCAAAGTGATTACAGTGTACTTGATGCTATATATAATGGAGATGTGGATGTAGTAGTAAATACTACTTCAAAAGATAAAGATGTAACAAAAGACGGATTCAAGATTCGCCGTGTAGCGAGTGAACAAGAGGTTGTATGTTTAACATCATTAGATACAGCAGATGCGCTACTAAAAGTACTAGAATCAATATCATTTGATATATTACCACTATAAAATAAAAAATGATGAAGAAGGGGAAATTTTTTCCCTTCTTCTTAAAAAAAGGAGCATTTGGATGGATACTTATTTAGCAACAGTAATCAGTAATGAACAAGTAGCAGATAAAATATTTAGAATTGAACTACAAGGAGATGTAGTTAAAGAAATGAATACACCAGGACAATTCGTAAATATTAAAGTAAGTAATAGCTATGAGTTTTTATTAAGAAGACCAATTTCAATTTGTGAAATTAATAAAGAAAAAAATACATTTGTGATGGTCTACAGAGCAGATGGAGCAGGTACTAAAAAGATCTCAGAATTAGAAGCAGGTAATTTAGTAGACGTATTAGGACCATTAGGAAAAGGATATGATGTTTATACGCTAGAAGAAGGGCAAACTGCATTGTTAGTAGGTGGAGGAATTGGAGTTCCACCGTTATATGAACTGGCAAAGCAATTTAGAAAACAAGGGGTAAACACTGTACATATTTTAGGTTTTAATAATGTGAAAGATGTGTTTTATGAAGAAAAATTTGCAGAGCTTGGTACAACTTATGTTGCTACAGCTGATGGAAGTTATGGAGAAAAAGGTTTTGTTACTGATGTTATAAAAAATTATGAAGTTGACTATGATAAGTATTATAGTTGTGGTCCATTTGCTATGTTAAAAGCATTAACTAAGATGGATGAAGAAAAGATGGGATATATTTCTTTAGAAGAGAGAATGGCTTGTGGAGTTGGAGCATGTTATGCATGTGTTTGTGAAAAAATCGATGGTTCGATCTCACGTGTATGTTACGATGGACCTGTATACGATTCGAAAGAAATAGCATTATAGGAGGAATTTATGAGCGAAAGATTACGAGTAAAATTACCAGGATTAGATTTAAAGAATCCTGTAATGCCTGCATCAGGGTGCTTTGCATTTGGTTTAGAATATGCTAACTTTTATGATCTAAGTAAACTTGGCGCAATCATGATTAAGGCAGCGACTAAAGAACCACGTTTTGGAAATCCTACACCACGTGTTGCTGAAACTTCTAGTGGGATGCTAAATGCCATAGGATTACAAAATCCAGGAGTTCATGAAATATTAGAAACTAAACTAAAAGAACTAGAGAAATATGATGTCCCTATTATCGCTAACGTAGCGGGAAGTGAAATAGATGATTATGTCTATGTAGCGGAGCACATAAGCAAAGCACCGAATGTTCATGCATTAGAGTTAAATATATCTTGTCCTAATGTTAAGCATGGAGGAATTCAGTTCGGAACAGATCCTGAAACAGCAAAAAACTTAACTAAAAAAGTAAAAGAGGTATCTAGTGTACCTGTTTATGTGAAACTTTCACCTAACGTTACCGATATCGTAGCGATGGCAAAAGCTGTCGAAGAAGGAGGAGCTGATGGTATTACAATGATAAATACCTTAGTAGGTGTAAGGTTAGATAAAAAGACTGGGAAACCAATTATTGCGAATGTAACTGGTGGATTATCAGGACCAGCGGTGAAACCTGTGGCTATAAGAATGGTTTATCAGGTGAGTCAAGCTGTAAACATTCCTATTATAGGTATGGGAGGAATTATGGATGAGTGGGATGTAATCGACTTTATCTCTGCTGGAGCGAGTGCGGTAGCAGTAGGTACAGCGAACTTTGCAGATCCATATGCTTGTCCAAAAATTATCGATAAGTTAGAAGCGGCCCTTGATGAACTAGGTGTAGAACATATATTAGAACTTCGTGGTCGTGCATATAAATAAAAAGGAGAAATATTATGAATAAAGATGTAATAATAGCTTTAGACTTTCCTACTTTGGAAGATACTTTAAATTTTTTAGAAAAATTTGGTGAAGAAAAATTATTTGTAAAAGTAGGGATGGAATTATACCTACAAAATGGACCTGTTGTTATTGAAAAAATTAAAGAATTAGGACATAAGATATTCTTAGATCTTAAACTACATGATATTCCTAATACAGTTTATGGTGCGACAAAAGGTTTAGCAAAATTCAAAGTTGATATTCTTACAGTACATGCTGCAGGAGGTTATGAAATGCTTAAAGCAGCAAAACGAGGAATGGTTGAAGGCGGTAGTGTAGATACTAATGTAATAGCGATAACACAATTAACTTCGACATCAGAAGAAGCGATGAAAGACGAGCAACTTATTGCTGTATCTTTAGAAGAGAGCGTAATTAATTATGCTAAACTAGCTAAAAAAGCAGGACTTGATGGAGTAGTTTCATCAGTTTGGGAAGCAAGATTAATAAGAGAAAACTGCGGAGATGACTTCTTAAAAGTAACTCCAGGAATAAGATTAGAAACAGATGAAGTTGGAGATCAAAAACGTGTAGCAACTCCAGCTGTTGCTAATGAAGAAGGAAGTACACATATCGTGGTTGGTCGTTCTATAACTAAATTGCAAAATCCACTTGAAGTTTATAAACTTATTAAAAGTCAATTCGTAAAATAATATTAGATATACAGCTAACATAAAGGAGAAGAACATGGCATTAGAAAGAAAAATAGCAAAACACTTATTAGATATTGAAGCAGTGGCATTAAGACCAAATGATTATTTCACTTGGACATCTGGAATTAAATCACCGATTTACTGTGATAACAGAATTACAATGTCATATCCTGCGATTCGTCGTGAGATAGCAGCTGGTATGAGTGAAGTAATTAAAGCTAAATTTCCAGAAGTAGAAGTAGTAGCTGGTACTGCAACAGCAGGTATTCCTCATGCTGCATGGGTAAGTGAAGTATTAGATTTACCTATGATCTACGTTAGGGACTCAGCTAAAAAACACGGGAAAACAAATCAAATCGAAGGTAGATTACTAGAAGGACAAAAAGTTGTTATTATTGAAGACTTAATCTCAACTGGATTATCTTCATTAAAAGTAGCTAAAGCATTAGAGGAAGCAGGAGCAGTAGTCTTAGGAGTAGTAGCAATATTTAGTTATGAACTTAAGAAAGCACAAGATGCCTTTGCAGCAGATAAAGTAGAGTACCACACTTTAACTAACTACAACTACTTAATCGAAGAAGCTGTAGCGAGTGATTATATCAAACAAGAAGATGTAGAAAAACTTCTTGAGTGGAGAAATAATTTGTAAGAAATTATTAAATTAAAGGTGTAACATAGAGATATCTAAGTTGCACCTTTTCATAACATTATTTTTATTTGCTAATTTATTGTTTTTCCACTTCTTTTATATAAAATAAAACACGGCTTACAAATAAATGTAAACCGTGCTTACGCTACTAGAAGTCCGCAGTACATTCTAGTGCTATACCTTATTTACATTCTAGCATTTTTTGTTGAATTTTTCAAGATATTTATCATTTTAATTTGATAGCGATTATCAATGGCTTGTGGTATAATTGTATTAATAATATAAGGTAGTGAGGTAATGAGAAATGGATAATATTATAGATGTAAGTATACCAGTTGCACAAGTTGTTGATAAACACCCAGAAGTGTTGGATATTTTAGTAGATTTAGGGTTTAAGCCTTTGGCTAATCCGATTATGAGAAATACTGTAGGAAGAAAGACTTCACTTAGAATGGGTTCGAAGTTGGCAGGAATTAAACTTGAAACAATAATTGCTACATTAGAAGCTAACGGGTATGAAGTAGTAGGATTAGACTAATGGCTACAAAGAGAATTGAAGTTTTACGCGACATACTATTACGACTTCATAAAGGTGAATCTGCAGAATCTGTTCAAGATGAATTCAATGAGCATTTTTCTGGAGTATCTGCTATTGAGATATCTTTAATGGAGCATGAGCTTATGAATTCAGATTCTGGCGTAACTTTTGAAGATGTTATGAAGTTATGTAATGTACATGCTAATTTGTTTAAAGGTGCGATAAAAACTGTAGAAGTTGAAGATAGTGAGCATCCAGGACATCCAGTTCAAGTGTTTAAACAAGAGAATTTAGCTTTAAGAGCTGCAATAATAAGAGTTCGACGAATTTTAGATAATTATGCTAAATTAGATGAAGGTGAAACTAAAGAAGCCGTACTAAAAGGATTGCTTCGTCAGTTACAATTACTAGGACAATTTGATATTCATTACAAACGTAAAGAAGAATTAATGTTTCCTATAATGGAAAAATATGGACATGATGCACCACCTAAGGTTATGTGGGGTGTTGATGATGAAATAAGAGATTTGTTCAAACTTGCTAAAGAAGAAGCGGAAAAACTACCTAATGCAGAGATAACTGTCGTCAAAGAAAAGTTTGAAGTTTTTGTTAAAGAATTTGAGGAAATGATCTTTAAGGAAGAGTCGATTCTTCTGATGATATTATTAGAAACATTTACTCAAGACGATTGGTTGAGTATAGCTAAGGACAGTGATGCTTATGGTTATGCAATAATTCGACCTCAAGAAGAGTGGATTCCTCATAGAGAAGATTTTGAAACGCAAATTACTAGCGTTGATAGTGAAGTAATAGAAGCTACAGAAGGGGAATTAACGAAAGTAATACAAACTCCTGAAGGAGAGTTTACTATTACCTATAAACCGAAAGAAGTTAAAGAAGAAACTTTCAATAGAGAAACACATCAGAAAATAGGAAATGGTTATCTATCATTAAATCAAATTGATTTAATATTAAATCATCTGCCTATGGAAATTACCTTTGTTAATAAAGACGAAGTTTTTCAATATTATAATGATCATTGTTCAGAAGAAGAGATGATTTTTAAACGCACGCCAGGGCAAATAGGTAGAAATGTCGAGCTGTGTCATCCACCTAAGTACCTAGAGAAAGTTAAAACTATAATGAAAAACTTGCGAGAAAGAAAAAAAGATAAGTACGAAATGTGGTTTAAATCAGAATCAAGAGGGAAGTTTGTTCATGTCACTTATGCAGGTGTTTATGATGAAAATGGTGAATTTCAAGGAGTATTAGAATACGTTCAGGATATAGCTTCTTATAGAGAAATAGATAGTGATTATTATAGAGGAATAGAATAATAAAGTAATTTAAATAGAGAAACCTTATTTTTAAAGTATTTATAACGTTATATACAGACCTAAAATAATATAAAATATTTTGGATACTTTTCAAAATAAATTAGAAGTTAAACCTGCAGAGTGGATAAAATTTTGGCTCTTTGTCAAGTACGGTTGATTTAGAAAAATAGGGAGGAAACTACACTATATTAAGTGACCTAGATTTTTCCCTATTTTTTCGTTTTAATTTTATTGTTTTCTTTTTAGCGAGATTTGAGTTATATTATAATGAAAAATCTTATAATAGAATAACTGAAAAGACAAACAATTATTCTATGGAAACTAAATATATACTTATGGTATTTAAAATAAGAATAAATCCTAAAGAAACTAAGATAAGTAGTTCAATGTAATTGATTTATCTAATATATTAGATAAATATCAAAGGTAAATGTCAATATCAAATTATTTTAAAAAAATTATAGATAGACACTATTTGTCCATTAAATATGGTAAAATATAATTGTTGAAAAGATTAACAAATAAAAATAGAGTGAGGTTAAAGTTATGTTAGAAAATAATAAAGAATCAAAACTTTTAAAAGATGCTATAAAAGAAGTATTTGAACATGAGTTACTAGAAAAAGGAATGTCTAAAGATAGATTTGATGAAGTAATAAATGATAAAAATATTTTTTTAGAGATATTTAGTCCTTGGCACCAGGATAAAGGTGAAGAGCTAATTCAAGGTTTTGTAAATAATGTCAAAGATGATAATTCTACTAATGATTTTTCTTGGTTAGATATTTTAGATGATGATGAAAGATGGAAGCAATTTAAAAAAGAAAAACCGGAGTGGACAAAATTAGAAGATAAAAATAAGAATTTGAATATGAGATACCAGATTCCAACACATTTTCATGGAGATATTAATGGAGCTATTATTTTTCATTGCATGGAAAATCCAAGAGGATATCTAGGAGGCTATGGAGATAATCAAATTGATAGTGGATTTGGGGAAACAAATTTAAAGGGATATTATGGAAAATCTTATAAATTGTTAAATGAAGATAAAAGTAAAAGAAAAACAATTAAAAAAATAAAAAATATTTTAAAAACTTATACAGAAGATAAAGATATTAAAGAAATTATATATGAGAGATATCAATTAAAGGGAGATGTAAAACAAGACATTTTATCAGAGTACATTAAAAATATTATCTATAGTGATACAGAGAGTGCCTTAGGTCGTGAAATTAAGCATATGTATAGAAAAAATGAAAATGAAGAATTTTGTAATTTTGACTTTGTAAATGAAGGGCAAAAAAGTAAAAAAATGTTATTAAAAGACTACTACTACTTAAAAGAATATTATTCTCATCTTATTCAGACGAATCAAGAATTAGATTTTAAAAAATTAAAGGATATGAAAGGTAAAGTTACAGCTATTGCTAATAGAATTTGTAATTTAGAAATTTATCCTTTTTCATGTGCTCAGCCAGAATTAGGTGAGGAGGGTGTTGGAGAGAAGATTCTTCTTCATTCAGATTTATCTCGTTTGGGAGCTTACATTGTATTGAGAAGAATTTATATGTATTTAAGTATAGAGGAACACAATGAAAAGCCAATTTTTGTTTTCCGTAAATATAATATGGCATGGGAGAAATTATTTAGAAGTATATTCTCTGAAATAACTGCCGATGATTACAAAACTGAAAAAGTCTTGAAGATACTAGAAGAAATATTTTTTTATTGTCAGTTACGAACTGTAGGTGGAGGTATTACATCCGGGAATGTAATTTCTGTTCCCAATTATAAGAAATATTTAGAATCGAAGTTAGATCCATTAAAAAATGAATTAGAAGAATTAGATAAAAAGTATAAAAAATGGAAAGAGGAAGCTTTTAAAGAAATTTCAAAATTATTACCTAGAATTGATATTAGTAAAGTTACTAAAAGAGGTACCGGTGATTAACTATGAATTCTCAAGAAAGACTAATAACAATTTTTCTTCGCCTACAATCTGGGAAACGATTATCTAAAGCTCAATTAATTAGGGAGTTTTCTGTAAATCCAAAAACTATTCAACGTGATATAAGTACACTAAGGAGAATAATAGAAGAACAGCATCTTTCAAACTGTAAAATAGTATATGATAATTCAGATAATACCTATCGTTTTTTAGGAAAAACTACTTTTAATAAAAAATATATTTTGATTATTTCAAAGATACTTTTAGAAAATAGAGCATTGAATAAATCAGAGATGAATTCGTTGCTAGAAAGCCTTTTAGCATTACTTTCGAGTGAAGAAATGAAAGAGGTTAAATCTATTATAGAAAATGAACATTTTAATTATAAATCATTGACAAATGAAAAAGATAGAATTGAAACTGTATGGTTTATATCTGAGGCAATTCGAAGCAAACAAATGTTAGAAATAGACTACGCTGCTCCTCTAAAAGAAAAGAAAACTCATATCATTTTTCCAGTTTCTTTATACTATGATGCTCATTATTTTTATTTAGTTGCTTATCATCTAAAATATGAAAATTATACAACTTTTCGAATTGATAGAATAAGTAGTTATAGTAAATCTAATGAAAAGAAACCAAACATATCCTATGGGAAAATGTATAGAGATGGGGATGTTCGTAATAAAAAAGTTGATGCTTTTGAAGGTAGTAGTGTTAGAATTACTTTGATATATAAAGGGAATTCAGAAATTATTTTAGACAAATTTCCAAATCATACAATTCTTTCGGAAGAAAAAGATGAGATGAAGATTCAAATCGATACACAATATACTCCAGGACTTAAAAGATGGATTTTAGGGCAAGGTGGAGAGGTGACTGTATTAACTCCTCAAAAGTTAGTTGAAGAGTTGCAAGAAATACTTGAAAAAACATTAAAAAATTATAAAAAATAAACGAGGTAGACAAAATAAGTCTACCTCGTTTTTTATAATAGAGATATAAATAGTGAAAGAAGGAAGATAAAATGAGAAAAGTGGAAATAGAAAAAACTTTTGAAATTGAATTACTAACTAATATGAATGAAGTAATAGAATTTCATAATAGACATTATGGAGGACAGATGATTGTATTATCTCTATCAGATATAAAAGAATTGGTTGAAGGAAAATTTTTTGCTTGGTCAACAGGGCAAGGGGAATATTCGGAAGTATTATATTTAGATGAAGAAGCGAAGGAAGTAATTAAGAAAATAGTATAAGGAGAATTTTCATGTCGAAAAAAAATATTATAGATTACAAAGTTAGTCGTCAACTAAAACTTGCATTAGAAGTACTAAATAATCGTATTCTTGAAAAAGAGTATAAAGTTATTGAAAGCCAAGATATTTTATTCAGCATACTAGATGTTTGTGATACAGGTATGGGTTATGCTTTAGGATATTATTCTTTAACAAAAAGTAAATTGTTAAAGGAGTTTTCTAACGGTAAAGTTATTGATGGAAGGAATCGATCTTCTATAGAATTTGATGAATTAAATATATTTTCTAGAAGAAGGACAATTAATGATATTATTTCTTCACCAGTAGAAATTATTAAAGAACCGTCTTCTTCATATTATCTTGCAGAATGTAATACTTTTCCAATATCTGAATATATGAAATCTATTTTTGATTTTGCAGAGGAGATGCGGTTACAAAATTCGCCTGATGGTGTTATTGATTCATATTGGATACTAAATGGAATTTCTCAAGAAAGGGAAACAAACGCAAATCAACTTATTTATAAACAATATCTATTAACAGGAAATATTCGTACAGAAGAATTTTTACTGGGTGTATTTAAAAATTCTAAGTTTTTGTATAAGGATTTTTTTGATGGCAAATTTGAGAGGGAAAAAGCTTCAAAAATAAAAAAAGAATCTCAAATTTCTGTTAAATTATCTAACCCAGATTATTCATTATTAAATGATATTGCTACCGATATAACTTTAAAAGCTAAAAACGGTGAATTGATGGATGTTATTGGACGAGATGAAGAAATTCGTAAAGTAGAGATGGTTCTCACACGTAGAGATAAAAACAACGTTGTTTTATTAGGAGATGGTGGTGTAGGTAAGTCGGCAATAGTTGATGGAATAGCAATGCGTATTGCTAGAAATGAGATTGCATCACTTAAAGGGAAGAAAATTTTGCAATTTAGTCTAAACGATTTAAAAGCTAAAATTGGAGGAGTTAGTAGTGAAGGAATTATTAAATTCATTGAAGAGATGAAACGAGAAAAAGATGTAATTTTATTTATTGATGAGATTCATATGTTAGGAAGGGTTAAACATATAATGGATGCATTTAAACCTTTAATGGCACGTGGAGATTTTCGAATTATTGGTGCTACAACACCGATGGAATGGAAATTATATATCTCAAGTGATACTGCACTAGTCAGACGTTTTGAAAAAGTAATAGTAGATGAACCAAGTATTGAAGAAACTATCAATATTGTTAAAAATGTATCGTCAGTATATGAAAATTTTCATCGCGTAAATTTTGAGGAGGATACTATTGAGTTAGCGGTAAGATTAGCTAAGAAATATCTAAAGGGAGAGAAACTGCCAGATTCCGCCTTTACAGTAATCGATAATGCAGCGGCTTTGGCTCGAATTGAAGCGAATCAGGATATTGTTATGATTAGGAATTACAGAAATGAAGTAAACAAATTAAAGAAACAACTGAAAGAAGCGGAATCTATAGAATATAATGAAGCTGCTGTTGATGATATAAGAAAAAGACTTGAACTTAAAGTTAGAGATTTTCAAAAAGAACGCAATAATTTAACTTTTAATAATTATGAATTTAAAATTACAAAGGAAGATATAAAAAAAGCAGTAGAGCAAAAAGCCGGTGTTAAAATTAGAGAGCAAGATTTGAAAGTTGGTAAAGATGCAGATGAGGAAGAATTAAGTAGACTTTCTAATTTGAAGAGTATCTTAGCAACGAAAGTTATTGGACAAATGGAGGCTACAAATACCATAGCAGAGGCTGTTATTCGTTCAAAAACAGGCTTCAGAAATCCTAAACGTCCTATTGGAGTTTTCTTGTTTTTAGGTACTAGTGGAGTCGGAAAAACAGAAACAGCGAAAGTATTATCGGAAGAATTAACAGGCTCAGTTGATGATCTTATTCGTTTAGATATGTCAGAATATCAACAAGAGCATGAAGTAGCAAAATTAATAGGTGCTCCTCCTGGCTATGTAGGTTTTAGAAGTGGAGGTATTTTGACAAGGGCTGTAAAAAATAATCCAAAATCTGTTGTGTTGTTAGATGAGATTGAAAAAGCACACCCTAGAATTTATGATTTAATGTTACAAGTTTTTGATGATGGAATTTTAACGGATGGTATGGGTGAGAGAGTAGATTTTTCAAATACAATTATTATATTAACTTCAAATTTAGGTTCAAATTTAATTAGAGAGGAGAAGAAAGTTGGCTTTGCAAAATATGGAATGGAACAGATAATTCAAGAAAAAACCATGAGAGCAATTAATAATTTTTTCCGTCCAGAATTATTAAATCGTATAGATGAAATCGTAACCTTTAAATCCTTCACAGAAGAGTCAATATTTAAAATTACTAGCTTATTACTTGAAAAAGAAGTAGAAATCGTTAAGGAAAGTGGCTATGAATTGAAGTTTACGAAGGGGGCAGTTAGATTTTTTGTTAAAACAACTTATGATTCAGAAAAAGGAGCCCGAGCAATTCGGCGAGGAATCACTAAGCTAATAGAGACACCTTTATCAGAGTTGATTATCAATAATTGTATTAATAAAGGAGATGAGGTAGTTGTGGATTCAGATGGATTTAAATTGTTATTTGAAGTTGTTAAGTAAAGGAGGGGAATTATGGGACTTTCTTATGGACCACAGTATACGTGGACAAATCACTTTGAAAAAAGAGCTCAGGAACGTTTTGGAGTAAATGAGGAACGACTGCCAAAGTGGATTGGTAGGCAAATCGGTAGTCTAACAGTTTATGATTCTAATGTAGAGCAACGACCAGAAGAAAGAAAATATGTTTCTGACTATGGAGTTATTTTTGTATGTAATACAGTTGAACAAAAATTTATCACTTGTTATGAAGCGAAAGACATAATTTTTGAAGGGAAGAAGGTAACAATTCATGATTATAATGTAGATTTATTTAGGGATGAAGTAGAAAATTTAGCAAGAAAATATTGCTTAAAAGATGCTAAGGAAATGTTATGTAGTGTAGAGGAACATCTACATAAGTTTCAGGAAATTTCTCAAAAATTAATCTCAGGAAGATTGACAAAGTATAACTATAATCTTATTACTAACTTAATTGATGAGTTTCATGTAATTAAGTCTGCAATGAGAATTATAGAAACTAAACGTGGTGATTTTAAAATTTAATTTATACATTTGAGTTTTCTAATAGCTATTTTAAATCTAGTATTTGAAAAGAAATATACATTAGTTTGCTAATATGTTATAATTATAAAAAATAAAATGGATGTAATTTTTTTAAGGAGAAAAAAATTAATGAAGGATTTTAAAAGTATTTATCAAGAAGAATATGAAAAACTTAATAAACAACAGAAACAAGCAGTCGATTCAGTAGAAGGTCCAGTGATGGTTATTGCTGGTCCTGGTACAGGGAAAACCCAAATTCTTTCTCGTCGTGTTGCGAATATCTTAACTAATTACCACACAAATCCAGAAGAAATTAGTGGTGTAGTGTCTGTAAACGAATTAAGAGAATATGGTCAACAACTACTTAAGAATCTTTTTGAGAACTATATCCCTATATAGTTTAAAAGGTGAAAATGTTAATTTAGAGAAAGAGATTAATGTTAGGTTAGAAGGAAATTACTTAATTAATGGTATTATAGATAAATTAGAATATGATAATGATATAATCAGAGTAGTAGATTATAAGACAGGTTCAGCAGAACAAGGATTAGAAGAACTTGTGTTAGGTCGTAGTTATTGGCGTTAAGTCGTATTTTATACTATAGATAATTTCTATATATTCAATTTTAGATTGTTATAAATAAAATTAGTATATGTACTAAAATTAAACTAAAGAGCACTTTTCTAATTGTAGAGTAGTGCTCTTTAGTTTACGAATATATTTTGTCAAATACATTTTTTCTTAATTTTATTGTTGCAAAAACTAACAGTATTACTAATATTAAAGAATATAGTATTCCTACTATATTTGCTGATGATGGCAACATGGCAACTAAGAAGAATGTCACGACATTAAGTAGTACTAATAATAAAATAGCTCCGAAAGCTAAAATAGTTAATAGGACTTGATTTATCGAACTACGATTAGCTAAATCTGTGATAGTGTTCCAGTTTAGATACAATTTTTTATAGTCGCTTGTATAACTATAGAATGAAAAGACAATACTTGAAATAATATAAGATATTATTGTTACAATTGCTAATAAGATTGGTGTTTTAGTTATAATTAACATCATAATCAGAGCAAGTAATCCAAAACCAAGTTGTAAACAAGTGGCGATTGCTAATTTGATTTTTAGGTATTTTTTAAAATCTAATGGAAGAGATTTTAAAAAATAGTAATCTTGTTTTTCTAGTGATATTGCTATACTTGTAAAATTCATAGGATTAGAATTAATGTACAATGCTAATGTAAATCCTATAGTCATAGCTACTGGATAGAATATAAGTGGTAGTGTAATACCTCCGTGCTTTCTAATTTCTATAATCGGAATTACAAATATACCAAGTGTAATTATAAGATTAGTAAATACAGTTGTGGAAATTGTACTGTTTAACAATAATTTTACATTTCTCTTAACTAGTTTAGAAGATAGCGTAGTTGATGTACTATTAGTATTTTCTTTGATTTTTACAGTTTTAGAACTAGATGTGTATGTATTACCAGATATTCTATATAAGTCTTTCATATATTTTCTTATTACAAATATATATGTAGTAGAGAAAGAAATAAGTGCTAAGATAATAGCTATTATTAAATAAGTATAAGTCTTAGAAATATCTAATACGAGTATATTTAAAAATAAATCTCCTGAATAATCAGAATCAAAACTTTTAAAAGTATGAGCAAAATTAAATATGTATCCTGTGAAGAATATCAACGCAATTAATATTGTAGCTGCATTAACTTTCCCTTTATTCTTCTTAAAATTTGGGATATAAGTAATAAATGAAAGTAGTGTCATAATAGAACATATTAAAGTAATGATAAATGCAAAACTATATACTAATACGAAGAAAAATTTTTGAATTGAAAACTCTGCATTTAATCCAATAATCAAGTTTATAACTATTAAAGGAGTAAAATTACTAATAACTTGTGAAAGTAGAGTAAACAATTTACTAAAAAATATTTCAGATCCTGTAACAGGTAAGTGAATAATTGCTAATGTATCATCACTTTCGTAAAACATATTGATAAAATTATTTAAAATCTGAATAAACACTAATAATAAAATAAAGAAAAGTATATTTCGATATCCCGGTCCAGAAAAGTTAAAACCACGAGAAAATATTGAAAATAAAAATAAAATATGTAAGAAATTGAAAAAATTAAGCATTAAAACATTTCTAAAAAGATTATGTCTTATATCGCTCTTTCCACTGAATTTTTTTCTGTATTTTATTCTTTGAGGTGAAAAACTATAAAGAAGATTCGTTAAGAATAACTCTTTTATTACACTAAATCTCATATCTAATCACCACCTAAAATATTTGAATTTGAATTTTTTACTATATTAAGATAAATTTCTTCTAGACTATCTCCCTCAAATTGTTCTTTAAGTTCGTTAAGTGTACCGATAAAAACCAGTTTTCCCTTACTAAGGATACCTATTCTATCGCATAGATGTTCAGCGACCTCCAAGACATGAGTAGAGAATAGAACACTGTTTCCTTTTGTGGCATGTTCTTTCATTAAGTTTTTTAAGTCAAATGCAGCTTGTGGATCTAATCCTGTCATAGGTTCATCCATAATCCAAAACTTAGGTTCTGATAATAATGCTCCAATTACGAATACTTTTTGTCGCATACCATGAGAGAAGGAACTAATCTCTTGATGCTCAACGCCTATCAAATTAAATAATTTGCAGTACCTGTTAAGAATTTCATCTCTTGTTTTATTTTCTATTTCGTATATGCTAGCGACTAATGACCAATATTCAAAGGCGGATAATGTAAGAAACATATCAGGAGTATCAGGAACATAGCCAATTTGTTTTTTACATTCTAATCTATTATTTTTTAAAAGTAGGTTATTGAAATAAATTTCTCCTGAAATAGGCTCTAATATACTAACTAAAGATTTAATTGTAGTAGACTTACCTGCACCGTTATGTCCGATAAGTCCGAATATCTCTCCATCATTAATGGTGAAACTCAAATTATCAACAGCGCACTTTGTATCGAATTTCACGGTAAGATTTTTAATTTCTATCATAACTATCCCTCCAATGTATGTAGTTAATTTAATTATACTGCTAACAAAAGTATTTAGCAATATAAAAATCATGCTAATTTCAAAGTTTTATTTATTGTGGTTTAAATAATATATGATATGAATAGTAGCAAGGAACACCTGGTATAGTGTATAATAAAACTAATGATGGAACACCTGGAAGTGTTTATTTATAAATAAAAAATGATACACCTGGTTAAGTGTAAAAATAGAATATGATAATAGCAAGTAAAAAAAGATATAAAAAAATTTTAAAAAAGTGTTGACAAGAAAAAATAAAAGTGGTATTATTTAGTACGTGAGTGTTACGGCACTCTGTGTAAAGCCACTATGGCTTATAAAAAATTTAAAAATGTGATACACCTGGCTAGGTGATTCACAAATAAACAGGGAAGGAGGAAATCAGGGAAATGCCAACTATTAACCAATTAGTTCGTAAACCTCGTAAATCAAAAGTATCGAAATCAGATTCACCAGCACTTAACAAAGGTTACAACTCTCAAAGAAAGAAAGAAACTAACATTTCTTCACCACAAAAACGTGGAGTTTGTACTCGTGTTGGGACTATGACACCTAAAAAACCAAACTCAGCTTTACGTAAATATGCACGTGTTCGTTTATCAAACCAAATCGAAGTAACAGCATATATCCCAGGTATCGGACACAACCTACAAGAACACAGTGTTGTACTTATTCGTGGAGGACGTGTAAAAGACTTACCAGGGGTACGTTACCACATCATCCGTGGAGCTTTAGATACTGCAGGAGTTAACGACCGTAAACAAGGACGTTCACTATACGGTGCTAAAAAACCAAAAGAGAAAAAATAATATAAGATAAAAATTTGATAAAAAGAATTCGTGAAAGGAGGCAGACACTATGCCACGTAAAGGTCCAGTTGCAAAACGTGACGTTTTGCCAGATCCAATTTATAACTCAAAATTGGTTACAAAATTGATTAACAAATTAATGCTAGATGGGAAACGCGGTACAGCACAAAGAATTTTATATTCTGCGTTTGATTTAATTAAAGAAAAATCAGGACGTGATGCTATGGAAGTTTTCGAAGAAGCATTAAACAACATTATGCCAGTTCTTGAAGTTCGTGCTCGTCGTGTTGGTGGTTCTAACTACCAAGTACCAGTAGAAGTACGTGCTGAAAGAAGAACTACATTAGGTCTACGTTGGTTAGTTAACTATTCTCGTTTAAGAGGAGAAAAAACTATGGAACAACGTTTAGCTAATGAAATTTTAGACGCAGCAAATAACACTGGTTCAGCTGTTAAGAAACGTGAAGATACTCACAAAATGGCTGAAGCAAACAAAGCATTTGCTCACTATCGTTGGTAATTATAGGGTGAATATCAAGCTATTTTATAGCTTGAGTTTTTCACTATAAAAGACAAATTACTCAAAACATTTAAAAATTTATGAAAGGAGAAAATTGACTCATGACTAGAGCATTTTCTTTAAAAGATACTCGTAATATCGGTATCATGGCTCACATCGACGCAGGTAAAACAACTGCTACAGAGCGTATTCTGTTCTACACTGGGAAAATCCACAAAATCGGAGATACTCACGATGGTAACTCACAAATGGACTGGATGGAACAAGAACAAGAACGTGGTATCACTATTACATCTGCTGCAACAACTGCTCAATGGAAAAACCACCGTATCAACATCATCGATACACCGGGACACGTAGACTTCACAGTTGAGGTTGAACGTTCACTTCGTGTACTTGATGGATCAGTAGCAGTATTAGATGCGCAATCAGGTGTTGAACCACAAACAGAAACAGTTTGGCGTCAAGCTACAACTTATGGAGTTCCTCGTATCGTATTCGTAAACAAAATGGATAAAACAGGAGCTGACTTCCTATACTCTGTAGGAACAATCCACGACAGATTACAAGCTAACGCACACCCAATTCAACTTCCAATCGGAGCTGAAGATTTATTCGAAGGTGTAATCGACCTTGTTGAGATGAAAGCTATCTACAACGAAGGTAGCGTTGGGGAAAATCTTGTCGAAAAAGAAATCCCAGCTGAATACCAAGATCAAGCTGAAGAATACCGTGAAAAACTTATCGAAGCTGTTGCAGAATTCGATGAAGACTTCATGGAAAAATACTTAGGTGGAGAAGAAATTACAATTGACGAGCTTAAAGCTGCAATTCGTAAAGCTACATTATCTGTAGAATTCTTCCCAGTAGTATGTGGATCAGCCTTCAAATATAAAGGTGTACAACCAATGCTAGATGCAGTAGTAGAATACTTACCATCTCCATTAGACGTACCTGCTATTAAAGGTATTAATCCAGATACTGATGAAGAAGTAGAAAGACACTCTTCTGACGAAGAGCCATTCGCAGCCCTAGCTTTCAAAGTTATGACTGACCCATTCGTAGGGAAACTTACTTTCTTCCGTGTGTACTCAGGTATCCTATCATCTGGTTCATACGTTAAAAACTCAACTAAAGGTAAACGTGAACGTGTAGGACGTATCTTACAAATGCACGCTAACACTCGTAACGAAATCGCTGAAGTATATGCTGGTGATATCGCTGCTGCTGTTGGTCTTAAAGATACTACTACAGGGGACACACTTTGTGACGAGAAAAACGAAGTTATTCTTGAATCAATGGAATTCCCAGAACCAGTTATCCAACTTTCAGTTGAACCAAAATCAAAAGCTGACCAAGATAAAATGTCTACAGCTTTACAAAAATTACAAGAAGAAGACCCAACATTCCGTGCTGGAACTGACGAAGAAACTGGACAAGTTATCATCGCAGGTATGGGTGAGCTTCACTTAGACATCATCGTTGACCGTATGCGTCGTGAATTCAAAGTTGAATGTACAGTAGGTGCTCCAATGGTATCTTACCGTGAAACATTCAAACAAGCTGCACAAGTACAAGGTAAATTCACTCGTCAATCTGGTGGACGTGGACAATACGGGGACGTATGGATTGAGTTCACTCCAAATGAGCCAGGTGCAGGATTTGAATTCGAAAATGCTATCGTTGGTGGGGTAGTTCCACGTGAATACATCCCAGCAGTAGAAGCAGGATTAAAAGACTCTATGGCAAATGGGGTATTAGCTGGATACGAATTAATCGACGTTAAAGCTAAATTATTCGATGGATCATACCACGATGTCGATTCATCTGAAATGGCGTTCAAAGTTGCTGCATCATTAGCTCTTAAAGAAGCTGCTAAAAAATGTAACCCAGTAATCTTAGAACCAATTATGAAAGTTGAAGTTGTTATGCCTGAGGAATACTTAGGAGATATCATGGGTGATATCACTTCACGTCGTGGACGTGTTGAAGGTATGGAAGCTCGTGGTAACGCTCAAGTAGTAAGTGCTTCAGTACCATTATCTGAAATGTTCGGATATGCAACTTCTCTACGTTCTGCAACTCAAGGACGTGGTACTTACTCAATGGTATTCGATCACTACGAAGAAGTACCTAAATCAATTTCTGAAGAAATTATCAAAAAAAATAAAGGATAATAAAAATTATTCTTTATAGTTGCAATTTTCGTTGTAACATTATAAAATATAGTTATCATAGAATGCTATGTGACTAATTATTAAAAAATAAAATTTTATTAACTTGAAGGAGACATTTTTAAAATGGCAAAAGAAAAATTTGACCGTAGTAAAACACATGCTAACATTGGAACAATTGGTCACGTTGACCACGGTAAAACTACTTTAACAGCAGCTATCGCTACTGTATTAGCAAAAACTTATGGTGGAGAAGCTAAAGACTACGCTTCAATCGATAACGCACCAGAAGAAAGAGAACGTGGTATCACAATCAACACTTCTCACATCGAGTACGAAACTCCAAACCGTCACTACGCACACGTAGACTGCCCAGGACACGCTGACTATGTTAAAAACATGATCACTGGTGCTGCTCAAATGGACGGAGCTATCTTAGTAATCGCTGCTACAGATGGACCAATGGCTCAAACTCGTGAGCACATCCTATTATCTCGTAACGTTGGAGTACCAAAAATCGTTGTATTCTTAAACAAATGTGATATGGTTGATGACGAAGAGTTATTAGAATTAGTTGAAATGGAAGTTCGTGAACTATTATCTGAATACGGATTCGACGGAGATGAACTACCAGTAATCAAAGGTTCTGCTCTTAAAGCTCTTGAAGGAGACGCTGATGCAGAAAAAGCTATCATCGAATTAATGGAAACAGTTGACGAGTACATCCCAACTCCAGAACGTGATAACGCTAAACCATTCATGATGCCAGTTGAGGACGTATTCTCAATCACAGGTCGTGGTACAGTTGCTACTGGACGTGTTGAACGTGGACAAGTTAAAGTTGGAGACGTAGTAGAAATCGTTGGATTAACTGAAGAACCAGCTTCAACTACTGTAACAGGTGTTGAAATGTTCCGTAAATTATTAGATTACGCTGAAGCAGGAGATAACATCGGTGCATTATTACGTGGTGTTGCTCGTGAAGATATCGAACGTGGACAAGTTTTAGCAGCTCCTAAAACAATTACTCCACACACTCAATTCGTAGCTGACGTGTATGTATTATCTAAAGAAGAAGGTGGACGTCACACTCCATTCTTCACAAACTACCGTCCTCAATTCTACTTCCGTACTACTGACGTAACTGGTGTAGTTACTTTACCAGAAGGTACTGAAATGGTAATGCCTGGGGATAACGTATCAATCAACGTTGAACTTATTTCTCCAATCGCGATCGAAGAAGGAACTCGTTTCTCAATTCGTGAAGGTGGACGTACTGTAGGTTCAGGTGTTGTAACTTCAATCGTTAAATAATAATTGAATTGAAACACATTAAGCAAGGTGAATTTCACCTTGCTTTTTTTATATACTTAATATTAATTTACATAATGTTCATATTTAATTAGAGATATTTGATAGTTTTAGTACATTATATGTATTAATATTATATTTTTAATGTAAAATCATTATTTTTTGTAATTTTATTAGAAAATACGTACTATTTTTAATAAATCCTTGCAGAAAAACAGTAAGAGGTGTATAATATGTTTAAAGGTAGTATAGGGGAAAATAATATTGTAAATTCAAATATTTATGTATATTATTAGATATAATCAAAGTTACTCTAGGGATATTGAGTAATATTTTGGAATCGAGGTTAAGAAATTAACTTCGATTTTTTATTAATAAAAAATATAATTGTTTAATGGTGGTAAGTTTTAAGTAGTTGTTTAGAAAAATAATTGTATAAAGCACATTAATGTGATATCCTATGTTAGGATAGGCTATAGTATTCTCATTATACCATTTATGAGTAATATATTAACTAATATTTTTAAATAAGGTCAAAATAGTATAGAAAGGAAGAAAATGAAGAATTTAAAGCTTGATGGAACTCAGTTAAAATATATAGCTATAATTGCTATGACAATTGATCATTTAGCATGGCTATTATATCCAGGTTTAGTTAAAGAAACAATACCAGTACTTATGCACATAGTAGGACGTTTAACAGCACCGATTATGTGGTATTTTATCGCAGAAGGATGTTATTATACAAAAGATATTAAAAAATATTTCTTTAGAATTATGAGCTTTGCTGTTATCAGTCACTTTGCTTTTTGCTTCGGTTTAGGAATACCATTTGATATAACTACAGGAAGTATATTTAATAAAACAAGTGTCTTATTCCCACTGGCGATGTCGGTTGCATTAATCGCAATCTTTAGAAATGAGAAGATAAATAATACATTAAAGATTTTAGTAATTATTGTATTCTGTTTATTAACATTTGTAGCGGATTGGTCTTCTATAGCGTTAATGATGCCATTCTTTTTATATAATCATAGAAATAATAAAAAACAACAAATATTAGACTATGTTATATGGATAAGTGTTTATGCAGCTATTTATATTATATTTATAGATGTATTTTATGGAGTATTACAGTTTGCAACTTTACTTTCGTTACCATTATTAATGAGATATGATGGTACTAGAGGAAAACATACTGGTTCTAAATGGTTCTTCTACTATTATTATCCAATACACTTGGCAATTATAGGTATTTTTAGAATTATATTATATGGAAATATACCATTGGTTTTTTAGAATTAGTATGGACGTAGCAAATCAAAAAAACATGGTTAAATTTAATACAACGAAAACTAATGTAGAAGTTCCTTATTAAGATAAAACTTAATAAGGAACTTTTTATACAGTTCGATATCAATATGTAGTAAAAAAGTATGAGATATAATATAATATGGATATTAAAAATAAACTGTTTTCGAAAGGATAAAATGGATAATAAAGAAGAAAGAGTTCAATGTCAAAAATTATGGGCAAAAAATAAATATTTTGTTTTAAGTCATTCAAGTAAAATATATTTAGAAATTAGAACGTATTTAAAGCAAGAAGAAGTATCCCAAAATAAAGTGAGTGAGCTTATAAAAATGCTGTAAGTTTACCTGAAGATAAAGGACAAGTAACGAATTCTCTTCATCATGATGAGTGTATTGAGAATTTAGCTCAGAAGGATATTTTTATATAGCTATATATTCATATTAAAATATTGATAGAAAATAAGTAAGGAGACAACTATGAAAATTTCAATTTTAAATTTAGCTCCATTAAGACAAGGAGAAAATTTTAAAGATGCAATAGATGCAATTATTAGATTAGCTAAAAAGGCTGATGAATTAGGATATGAAAGATATTGGATTGCAGAACATCATAATACAAAAAGTGTAGCTAGTAGTGCAACGCAGTTATTAATCCAACGTACACTAGATAACACTAGTAATATTAGAGTAGGTTCGGGTGGTGTGATGTTACCTAATCATAGTCCATATATAGTTGCTGAGCAATATGGAACTTTGGAGACTCTTTATCCTGGTAGAGTTGATTTAGGTTTAGGGCGTGCACCGGGTACTGATTATAACACTGCACGAGCTATTAGAAGAAATACAAATAGAGAGATGGATTTTAAAAAAGAAGTTGTGGAGCTATCTGGGTATTTTAAAGATACAAGACCTGTTCATGCATATCCAGCTGCCGGACTTGATGTTCCACTATACATATTAGGTTCAAGTACTGATAGTGCATATGTAGCTGCTGAGCTAGGCTTACCTTATTCATTTGCATCGCATTTTGCTCCAGCTATGATGGAAAATGCAGTAGCAATTTATAGACATTACTTTAAACCATCAGAAGTTTTAAGTGAGCCGTATGTAATTTTAGGTGCTAATGCAGTTGTTGCAGATACCGATGAAGAAGCAAAAAGATTATCAACAACTCAGATTCAATCGTTTTTAAATATTATTACAAGTAATCCTCAAGGCATGGTTCCTCCAGTACAATCGGAAGAAGCGGTATGGAAAAATTATATCGCTACAACTAAAGTTCCACATTTTGGACCAATTGCATTTGAACATGATGAGATAGTTAATCATGAGAAAGCTGTCGTTGATCAGATGACAAAAATTTCATTTATTGGTAGTAAGGAAACTGTGAAAAACCAGATTATCGATTTAAAACGTAGGGTAGAGTTCGATGAATTAATGATAAATTCATATATTTACGATGAAGAGGCTCAACATCATTCATATGAATTATTAAAAGAGGTTGTAGATGAAATTAACGACTAGCTTAGTGATGAATTGTAGAACTATAAACTTCTTATAGACCTTATAATTTTCTTGAAAACTAAATTGATGACAAAAGTAGATAATTAGTGTATTATGAAATTAAATAAACTTAATAATAGTAAAAAAGAGGTAAATTATGGAAAAATATCTAATTAATGAAGAATTTGTCAATGTAAAATCAAGAGTAGATGAATATTTAGAAAAAAATAACATCCATCAATTTTTAAATATAAACCAAGGTGAATATGCTAAAAATGTTGGTTTAGAGTTAGAGGATATTCAATATGTAGTATTTGGTAATCCAAAAGTAGGAACATTACTAATGCAAGATGATTTATATCTAAGTTTTAACCTACCACTTAAATTATTACTTATTAAGAGAGAAGATAAGACAGAAGTATTATATGAAAAACCTACTTCTTGGTTAAAAGAACAGCATTCTGATAGAGTAAAAGACATTTTACCAAAAATGGATAATTTGTATTTAGATATTATTAAGTATTTAGAAGCATAATTAAGAATTGTTAATTTTAAATAAGGAGAATTATAGATAAAATTGAATTTCTATAATTCTTCTTTTTTATGTGAATATAAATCTAAAACTAGTTTTATCAATGGTTATTGAGAGTATTTTATGATAAACTGTTATTAGTATACATAGGAGGTATAAAGAATGTTAAAAACAAATTTTTTAGATGTAGAATTATCTAACCCATTAATGAATGCATCAGGGGTACACTGTATGACGATCGTGGAACTAGATGAATTAGCGAATAGTGAAGCGGGAGCTTTTGTTACAAAGACTGCAACTCGTGATTATAGAGAAGGTAATCCTGAGCCTAGATATTATGATACTGCTTTAGGAAGTATAAATTCAATGGGATTGCCAAATAATGGTTTAGATTATTATTTAGAGTATGTTATTGAACGTCAAAAATCAGGTGCAAAATTGCAGTTTTTATCGGTAACTGGTATGAGTTATGATGAAAATATTGGTCTATTAAAGAAAATTCAAGAGAGTGAATATGAAGGTGTGACTGAATTTAATCTATCATGCCCAAATGTACCAGGAAAACCTCAGATTGCTTATGATTTTGAACTTACAGACAAATTATTAGCTGAGGTATTCACATTCTTTACAAAACCTATTGGGGTAAAACTACCTCCGTATTTCGATATTGCTCATTTTGATGAAATGGCTAAAATTCTTAATAAATATCCTCTTACATATGTGAATAGTGTAAATAGTGTAGGGAATGGTTTATATATTGATTTAGATAAAGAACAAGTAGTTATTAAGCCAAAAGGTGGATTTGGCGGACTAGGTGGAGAATATATTAAACCAACAGCACTAGCTAATGTTCGTGCATTTAGAGAACGCTTGAATCCTAGTATAAAAATTATTGGAACTGGTGGAGTTATAAGCGGTAAAGATGTATTTGAACATATTTTATGTGGTGCTGATTTAGTGCAAGTGGGAACAACTCTTCATAAGGAAGGAGTTTCAGTTTTCGCTAGACTTACTAAAGAACTAGAAGAAGTGATGAAAGAAAAAGGATACTCAAGTTTAGATGACTTTAGAGGTAAATTGAAGGTAATAGAATAAATAATTATTATTCATATAGTATAATTTTAAATTAACGATAAAACTATAAAAGAAAAACAGATAACACTTGAAAATTATTTTGAAAATTGTTATTATATATTGTACAGACAAAATATAGCACATATAAAGGCAAGAATATGGCTTGCAAGTTTCTACCATCAGACCGTAAATTTGATGACTATGGGCATTCTTATTATAATGTTATTGGAGTTGGCCCAAAAATCCTAGATTTTAAAAAAGTTTACAAGAAAACTCATAGACGCAGTGGTTTATTGATATCTAAAATCGCTTTATAAAAGCTTTTTAGATATCTAATAAACTGTGCGGGGGTGACTCGACAGAATCGATTTCCCCGAAATCACGATTTTTGAGTCACTCCCAACTATTTGTAGTAGAATTTTAAATCGCCTATAAGTAATTATAGGTGATTTTTTGTATTTATATAGTATATATTTGTCAAAAATAATATATAACTAAGGAGAAAAGAATCTTGAAAACTTTTATTTTAAGTTTACAGCACGTACTAGCAATGTACGCAGGAGCGGTAATTGTACCGATAATTGTTGCTGGAGGTCTAGGTCTTTCAGCAGAACAAACAACTTATTTAGTGTCAGTTGATATTTTTATGTGTGGGATTGCTACATTTTTACAAGTGTATAAAGGGAAATTTACAGGAATTGGGTTACCTGTTGTTCTTGGATGTACTTTTACAGCAGTTGCACCGATGATAGCAATTGGTAATAGTGCAGGATTAGCAACTATGTATGGAGCAATTTTTGTTTCTGGATTAGTTGTAGTTCTTATAGCACCATTTTTTGCTAAAGTTGCAAAATTATTCCCGCCAGTTGTTACTGGTAGTGTTGTAACAATTATAGGTATTACATTAGTACCAGTTGCGATGAATTATATTGCAGGAGGACAAGGATCGAAAGATTTTGGTAACCCTAAAAATATCGTATTGGCGTGTATTACGCTTGCAATTATTTTAGTAATTTATAAATTTACAACTGGTTTTATACACTCTATAGCAATTTTATTAGGTTTAGTATCAGGAACTGTTATTGCTAGTTTTATGGGAATGGTAAGTTTAACAGAAGTATCTCAAGCTGGGTGGTATCAACATCCAACACCATTTAAATTTACAGGTTTTGAATTTAATATTAGTGCAATTTTAACATTTACAATCGTTGGTATTGTAAGTATGATAGAGTCAACAGGAGTATATTATGCCCTAGGAAATATTTGTAATCAAGAAGTAAAAGAGCCTGACTTAAGAAGAGGTTATTTAGCAGAAGGATTAGCGGTTATGATTGGATCATTAGTAAATGCCTTCCCATATACTACTTATTCTCAAAACGTAGGACTTGTACAAATATCAGGAGTAAAAAGTAAAAAAGTAATGTATGTCATGGTTCTATTATTATTGGTATTTGGATCTATACCTAAAATAGGAGCTTTAGCAACAATTGTACCTCAACCAGTACTAGGTGGGGCAATGATTAGTATGTTTGGTATGGTACTTGCGTATGGTGTGAAAATGTTAGGAAATACTGATTTTGCTAAACAAGAAAATCTTATGATTATTGCTTGTTCTGTTGGTTTAGGATTAGGTGTGACAACGGTTCCTACTGCATTTTCTCAACTACCAAGTTTTGTTCGTATGTTTACTGATAGTGGAATTGTTTTAGGAACAGTTGTAGCAATCGTAATGAATTTAATCTTTAATAGGAAATCAAAATTAAAAAGGGCTCTAACCCAAAAGGCCTAAAATTTAACAAAGTTCATATGATAACTCATAGACGCAGTGGTTTATTGATATCTAAATTCGCTTTATAAAAGCTTTTTAGATATCTAATAAACTGTGCAGGGGTGACTCGACAAAATCTTGTTTCTTAAGAAATCGCGATTTTTGAGTCACTCCCATAGAAATAAGTATTTTTAATCAAGGTATTTTTATTAGAAAATAGAATTATAAAGGACGACTTAATAATATAGATTTTTATAAAATCATAATATTGTAGTCGTTCTTTTTTATCTGTATATGCCGAAAAATCAATGTTTTTTATATACAAAATATTCCATATGTAGTATAATTTAGTAAAGGTCAATTTTAGTCAATAAAGGAGGTGCCCTTATTATGAATAATAATATGACAGATATACTTGAACAATATATTAAGAGCTTATTTAATGAAGCTACAGAAGATCATATAATTATAAAAAGAAGTAATGTCGCACAAAAATTTGACTGTGTACCATCTCAATTAAATTATGTTATAAAAACTAGATTCACACCGGAACATGGCTTTATTATTGAAAGTAAACGTGGTGGTGGAGGATTTATCAGAATTACAAAAATAACCCTTCACGCAAATAAAGACTATATAGATTATTTAATTGAGACTGTAGATAATGAAACAATAGAGGTAGATGAGGCTGTAAGACTAGCTAAAATACTACTTGAAAAAGATTATATAGATAAATTTGACTACAATCATTTTATAGATAGTGTTGAAGTGATTACATCTGTTCATAATCAATTTTTAAAACATATTGATGAGGATAGTGTTGAAGAAATGATTCGTCAAACAAAATCGAATTTAAAGGATTTAACTGTAAGATTTTTAACAAATATAAAATATAATAAGAGAGGATAAGGTTATGTACATAAGATTTAATGAGACGGCGCTTATGGTGCTAACTACAGCGAAGGAAGAAGCAAATGATTTTGGAGTTAAAGCTGTAGGAACAGAACATTTATTATTAGCTATGTTAAGTATGAATAATACATTGGGATGCAAAATACTAAATAAAAATGGTGTATATTATGATGATTTTAGAAAAAGTGTAGTAGATTTTTATGAAACAGAATTAGAAGGTACTGATTTTTATCGTAATGTTTTAATGAAGATAGATTATACTAATGGAGCGGTTAGAACTATAGAAAATAGTCAAAGGGTTGCTGATGGCACGTCTAGCTTTGTCGTTACGAGTGAACATTTATTATTATCTTTATTAGAAGAAGAAACTGGAACAGCAGTTCGTTTATTAACTGATAAATTAGGTGCAAATGTTGATCAGATAATTGATGAATTATCTGACTTATTGAAAAAAAGTCAAAGTCTGATTTCTAAATTATATGAAGGTTTCAAAAAAATGGAAGCAGCTGAAGACAGTTCAGCTAAAACTACGACATTGAATTCATTAGCAAAAGATCTTACAAAAGATGCATTTAATAATAAATTAGATCCAGTTATAGCCCGTGATAAAGAAATCACACGTATGATTGAAATATTAAATAGACGTACTAAGAATAACCCGGTGCTAATTGGAGAACCTGGGGTTGGGAAAACGGCAATTGTAGAAGGTTTAGCAGAGAGGATAGTCTCTCAAAATGTACCTAGTAACTTATTAGGTAAGAGAGTAATGGTACTAGATATGGGAACATTAGTTGCCGGAACTAAGTATCGTGGTGAATTTGAAGAAAGACTAAAAAATATTATCGCTGAAATTGAAGATGCAGGGGATATAATATTATTTATAGATGAAATTCATACAATTATCGGTGCAGGTGGAACAGAAGGAAGTGCAGATGCATCAAATATTCTAAAGCCAGCCTTATCACGTGGTTTGATTCAATGTATTGGTGCTACAACAACAGAAGAATATAGGAAATATTTTGAAAAGGATGCTGCTTTAGAACGCCGATTCCAACCAATCAAAGTAGAAGAACCGAGCACTGAAGATTCTATTAAGATTCTTGATGGACTACGTCATAAATATGAAGAACACCATGATGTAGAAATTTTAGATGAAGCTATTGAGTCAGCTGTAAAACTAAGTACAGCATATATTACGGATAGATGTCTACCTGATAAGGCGATTGATCTTATTGATGAAGCTTGTTCTAAAGTTAAATTAAGATTTTATAAATCACCAGAAAAATTAAAAGAATACGAAGAAGAACTAAACCGTTTAAATAAAGAAAAAGATAGAGCGGTAATTAATCAAGAGTTTGAAATAGCCGCTAAAAAACGTGATGAAGCTAATAAAGTAATTAATAAAATTGAAGAATTTAAGATTTCTTGGCAAGATAGCTTATCAAAAGATAAAATTAAGATTAGTGCTGATAACGTAGCAGAAGTACTTGCAGCTTGGACTGGAGTTCCAGTAACCAAATTAACGGAAACAGAAAGTGAACGACTTCTGAAATTAGAAGAGATATTACACAAACGAGTTATCGGTCAAAATGAAGCTGTAGTAAGTTTAGCTAAGGCAGTTAGAAGAGCAAGAAGCGGATTTAAAGCGCCGAATAGACCAATTGGAAGCTTTATTTTCTTGGGACCTACAGGGGTAGGTAAGACAGAACTTGCGAAAAGTTTATCAGAAGCCTTATTTAGCTCGGAAGATAATATGATTCGTATAGATATGAGTGAGTATATGGAGCCACATTCAATTAGTAGATTAGTTGGTGCGCCTCCAGGTTATGTTGGTCATGAAGAAGCGGGACAACTATCAGAACAAGTTCGTCAAAAACCGTATTCTGTAGTACTATTTGATGAAATTGAAAAAGCTCATCCGTCAATCTTTAATATACTATTACAAGTTCTAGATGATGGACGTTTAACTGATGCTTCAGGTCGTGTGGTAGATTTCAAAAATACTATTATCATCATGACTTCAAATGTTGGGGTAAGTGAATTAAATGATCAAAAATTCGTAGGATTTGGTGGAAGTGAATCAATAAAAAATGATTACAAAAATGTTCAAAATACTATGATGGAAGCATTGAAAAAACAATATCGTCCTGAGTTTTTAAATAGAATAGATGATATTATTGTCTTCAAGACTCTTGAAAAAGAAGAATTAGAAAAAATCTCTGAGTTATTAATAGATGGTTTATCTAAGAGATTAGAAGATAGAAACATTACTATTAAACTTACGAAAAAAGCTATGGCCAAAATCGTTGAGGATGGTAGTATAAAAGAGTACGGTGCACGTCCATTAAAACGTAGTATTCAAAAAAATATCGAAGATTTACTAAGTGAAGAATTATTAAGAAATCCTGAATTATCTGGAACTATTAATATTGACTATAAAAATGATGAGTTTGTTGTAAAGAAAACTAAGAGGTAGCTATGGTAAAGGTAAATGTTAAGTATGAATGCAATGCCTGTGGTTATCAAAGTTTGAAATATATGGGTAGATGTCCAAACTGTAAAAAGTGGGCGTCTATGGAGGAAGTAGTTGAGGCAAAAAAAGCTACGAAGCACACAGAATTTGAAGTAAAAACAAATGATACAGAACGTGTAGAAGCTGGGAAATTAAAATCAGTTTCTACACAGGATGTACCTCGAACTCTTACCGATAGCGGAGAACTTAATAGAGTTCTAGGAGGAGGAGTTGTAGGTGGTTCATTAGTTCTTCTAGGAGGAGATCCCGGAATTGGGAAATCTACATTACTTCTTCAAATATCAGCATATTTGGCAAAAGAACATGATGTCCTATATGTTACTGGTGAGGAATCTGTCAGACAGGTAAAAATAAGAGCTGATAGATTAAAAAATGACACTGATGAACTGTTTGTTTATGCGCAAACTGATTTAAATTTAATTTATCAAGTAGTAAAAAAAATAAAACCACAGTTTTTAGTCATCGACTCAATTCAAACAATTTATAATCCTAATATGGAAAATTCGCCAGGGAGTATTACACAGGTTAGAGAATGTACACAGCAACTTATGAAGATTGCAAAAAGTTTAAATATTGCAATTTTTATTGTTGGTCATGTTACTAAGGAAGGAACTATTGCAGGACCACGTATGCTTGAGCATATGGTTGATACTGTGCTGTATTTTGAAGGGGAAGGTCAGCACAGTTATAGAATTCTTAGGGCGGTGAAAAATCGTTTTGGTTCTACGAATGAAATTGGAATTTTTGAGATGAAACATAGTGGGCTAGAAGATTTAGCTAATCCTTCGCAGATGTTCTTAGAAGAACGTAGTAAAAACCTTGCTGGAGCAACTATAATAAGTACTATGGAAGGTAGTAGACCACTTCTTGTAGAAATACAATCATTAACAACACCAACAGCTTTTAATAATCCGCGAAGAATTTCGACTGGATTAGAATATAATAAGTTAATATTATTAATGGCTGTCTTAGAGAAGAAGGCTGGTTATTTACTTCAACAACAAGACGTCTATGTGAAAGTGTCTGGAGGAGTTAAGATTGATGATCCAGCGGTAGACCTAGGTGTAATTATGGCGGTGGCTTCAAGCTTTAAAGATATAGCAGTTGATATGAATGATTGTTTCATTGGTGAAGTTGGACTAACTGGTGAAGTTAGAAGAGTTAGCAGAATTGAACAAAGGATTAATGAGGCGAAAAAACATGGATTTAAACGCGTAATAGTTCCAGTTGGAAATATGAAAAATTCTGATTTCCCAGAAGGAATTGAAATAATACCGGTAAAAGATATACGAGAGTGCTTAGATATAGCATTTGGTAATGTATTTTAATAAAAATTAGAGATGAATAGTTGAGAATCGATATGATTTTCCTATTTATCTCTTTGTATTAAAATTTATAATAATATTTTAAAAAATTTTAAATTTTTTGAGTTTTGTTATGTTAATTTTAAGTAGAATGTAGTAGAATATATAGAAGAGATGTTTTATGTCTCTTGATATATGAATGTATTATTATTAAAGCGTTATTAATAATTTTATATTTTAAATTAAATAATAAAAGGAGTGATTTTTATGTTGAAAAAAGTTTTAATTATTATTTCCTTTTTTCTAGGAATAACAGTAGGAACACTTTCAACTAGTGCATTGATATATTATAATATTTTTGCATCATTGAGTGAGACGATGTTAAGACTTATTGTTACAATTGGAACTACAGTAGTTTTTGTATTAGTGTCTTTATTATTTTCAGATAAATTTGTAGCAATGTTAAAAAGAATCGAAGATCGTCTTACAAATACACCAATACAAAAAATTGTATTTACTACAATTGGACTAATTCTTGGTCTGCTTTTAGCTAGTTTACTATCATCAGGGGTTGATGTAATAGCAGGTGCAGGAATAATGGGAAGAATTATTTCAGCTGTAATATACATCGTTTTTGGATATTTGGGATTGGTATTAGGATATAGACGTGAAGGAGAATTTCTAAATATCTTTACGGCGTTTAAATTTGGAAACAAACCTAAAGAAAAAGAGCAAAAAGTTACTACAAAGAAAGTTTTAGCGAAGGTCGTTGATACGAGTGCATTAATTGATTCACGTATTCAAGATGTTGCTAAAACTGGATTTTTAGAAGGTAAAATTATTGTACCAGAGTTTGTTTTAAAAGAATTACAGCTGATTTCTGATTCTGAAGATCCATTAAAACGAGCAAAAGGTCGTCTTGGTTTAGATTGTGTTGAACATCTTCAAAAAATGAAAGAGATTGATCTTGAAATTGATAATAAGTTTAAATATAACGAGCACAAAGGTGTAGATAACTTATTAATAGACTATGCTCTGAAATATAAATGTGCTATTATAACAACCGATTATAATCTTAACAAACTTGCGACTTTGCAAGCTATTAAAGTACTTAATGTGAATGATTTAAGCAACGCTGTTAAGCCGATGTTAACAACAGGTGAAAGACTTAAAGTACAAGTATTAAGAGAAGGTAAGGAAAATAATCAAGGTGTTGCTTATACAGAAGACGGAACAATGATTGTCGTTGAAAATGGTAAACGTTCAGTTGGTAAAACTGTTGAAGTTGAGGTTCAAAGTGTCTTACAAACATCTTCGGGTAGAATTATCTTCACTAAGATTGTTTAATAAATTTGCTTTTTTTGAAAAAATGTGTTAATATAAAGTGTATTGTATTAACGAATGATTATTTTAGGAGGAGAGTATGCACACTTTTTTAATGACAATGGCAATAGTGAGCAGTATTCTGTTAATTGTAGTAGTTTTATTACAAGAAAGTAAATCTGGAGGATTATCTGGATTAACTGGTGGAGCAGAAGAACTGTTTGGAAAACAAAAAGTAAGAGGTGCTGAATTAGTTTTACAAAGAATTACAGTAGTACTAGGACTAATATTTTTTATATCACTAGTGTGTCTTACTTGGTTAAAATTATAAACTAGACATAAAAACCTAAAATGTAAATTCATTTTAGGTTTATTTTTATAGAAATAATTATGTGTTGTATAATCTAAATTAAGGAGGATTATATGTTAGAAAGAATTGAAAAAATATTTAGAGAAGAAAAAGTATTAAGTATAGAAGATTTAAAAGAAAAATTAAATATTGAATCAGCGAAAGAGTTTGTTGAATTAGTAAAAAATGTTGGAAAGCTAGAGAGAAAATTAGTTGTTACTCAACTACCAAATGAGAAATTTCTTTATGTTAAGGAAGCATTAGAAATTGAAGGGGTCATTAGATTACATCAAAAAGGATTTGCTTTTGTATATTCTGCAGATTTAGGAATAGAGGTATACATTCCTAAAGGTTTCACACAAAGTGCCATGACAGGTGATGTCGTATTAGTGAAAGTAGATAGTGTATATAAGGATGACCGTAATCTTGAAGGAATAGTCCAAAAAGTATTAGAAAGAAATACTAAGTATACAGTTGGTACGTTAACTAATGCTAAGTTTTTCTCTTTTGTTAAAAGTGATGATAAAAATATCGTAAAATATATAAAAATAACAAATGCTAAAAACTTTAATTTAGTTGATGGTAGTAAGGTACTAGTTGAAATTACAGATTATTCAAAGGTTAGCTTTGAAGATCATAAAGGGATTATCATAAAATCAATAGGTCATAAGGATGACCCTGGCGTAGATATTCTTTCAGTAATTTATAAACATAATATTCCAAATGAGTTCCCTCAAGAAGTTTTGGAGCAAACTGAAAAAATAAGTGATGAAATAAAACTTGAAGATAAATATAGAGACTGTACTAATGAAATGGTGGTTACTATTGATGGTGATGATGCTAAAGATTTAGATGATGCTATTTCAGTAGTCAAAACTAAAAAAGGTTATAGATTAAAAGTATTTATAGCTGATGTTAGTAGGTATGTAACCGAAGATAGTCCATTAGATAAAGAGGCAGCCAATAGAGGATGTAGTGTTTATTTAGCTGATAGAGTAGTACCGATGTTACCTAGAAAATTATCTAATAATATTTGTTCGTTAAATCCTCATGTATTACGTTATACAATTTGTTGTGATATCGATTTTAATAGTAAGGGGGACCCTGAAAGTTATGATATTTATCCAGCTGTAATAAAATCTAAAGGAAGATTGACTTATAAAAAAGTTAATGAAGTCTATGCAGAAAACCAAGAAACATTAGAAGAATATAGAGAATACGTGCCTATGCTGAAGACATCTTTAGAATTGTCAACAAAAATTCGTGCTAATAGAGAAACAAGAGGTGCTATTGATTTTGATAAACCGGAATCAAAAGTAGTGGTTGATGAAAATGGAGAAGTTTTAGATATAGTTCTACGTGAAAGAGGTATATCAGAAAGACTAATTGAGGATTTTATGTTAAGTGCTAATGAAGTAATAGGAGAGCATTTCTACTGGATGCAAGTTCCTTTTATTTATCGTATTCACGAAGAGCCTAAAATGGAAAAATTAAGACAGTTCTTTGATATTGCTGCAAGTCTTGGTTATAGAACAAAAGGTAAAATTGAAGAGATTGAACCTTATATGTTAGCAAATATGCTTAGAAAATTTAAAGGTGAAGTTGTAGAAACTATGCTTTCAACAATACTTTTAAGAACAATGAATCAAGCTAGATATTCAATAAATAATATAGGACACTTTGCACTTGCTACGAAGTATTATACGCATTTTACATCACCAATCAGACGTTATCCAGATTTATTAGTGCATAGAATGATTAGAACGTATTTATTTAATGGAGATGTATCTGATCAAGCTATAGATAATTTCATTACTAGATTACCTGATTTGGCTGAAAGTTCATCTGAATATGAAAAACGAGCGGTTGATTGCGAACGTGAAGTTGATAGAATGAAAAAATGTGAGTATATGTTAAAATATCAAGAACAGACATTTAGAGGAATTGTCTCAAGTGTAACTAATTTTGGGGTATTTATAACTCTTGAAAGAAGTAATATTGAAGGATTAGTTCACATTAAAGCGATGAATGATGATTATTACACATATGATCAAAAGAATATGATATTAGTTGGTCGTAGAAAGAAAAAAGTTTATAGACTTGGAGACGAAGTAATTGTAAAAGTAGCAAATGTTGATTTGGAAAATCAAGAGATAGATTTTAAAATACTTAAACACAAATCATTAATTAGTAAAAAATAGAGGATAAGAATATGGATAAAGAAATTAAAGTAATAGCTCAAAATAAAAAAGCTAATCATGATTATTTTATAGAAGAAACTTTTGAAGCAGGATTAGTTTTAACAGGTACAGAAATTAAATCTATTAGAAGAGGGAGAATAAATTTAAAAGATTCATATTGTCAAACGAGATTAGGGGAAATGTTTGTTTATAATATGCATATTTCTCATTTTGAAGAGGGAAATAGATTTAATCATGAACCATTAAGAGTAAGAAAATTATTATTAAAGAAAAAACAAATTGCTTCATTAACTAATGTACAAAATGAAATAGGGATGAGTATAGTTCCTTTGAAACTTTATATCAAGAATGGCTATGCGAAGCTATTAATCGGTGTTGCAAAAGGTAAGAAAAACTATGACAAACGTCATGTATTGAAACAAAAAGAAGCTAATAAAGAGATTAATAGAGTGTTGAAAGACAAGCAGAAATATTAAGTGAACTAAATATTATTTTATTTGATGTTTTAAAAGTATATCGTATTAATATTAATTACGATATGCTTTTTTTCTATAATCTGTATAAAAGTGTAGGAGAAGTGAAGGAGGATTTTCAGGGAATATTTTTTTGATGTAGATTTGTATAACTGTTATAAAAAAAGTTAGGAAAAATTTTCAAAAAAATATAGACTTTTTACATTGGTATAAAAGGATTTTTTAAGAATGTTGTAAAAATAACTAAAAAAACGCTTTACTTTTGAATGAAAGCGTGCTACAATATTAAATGTAATCAAGAAAATCATTAAATAAATACTATCAAATATATCGTGTAAGCAGTAAAAAATATAACAGATAAAAATCTGTTATATATCTGATTAGACAAACAGGAAGGTTTTATTCTAAAATAAAATAAAGATGAATTATTACAATATTTGATTTTTAGTTAATATATAACTTTGTTATTTATAATAATAGATTTTCACAAACCTAACAAAATATATTTATACAAAGGAGAAGTGTATTTATGGAAAAATTCACTCAGTTATTACAGCCAGTGGCTGATAATCTATATGTTTCTGCACTTGTTGCACTAATTCCAATTGTGTTTTATCTAGTAACACTTGCAGGATTAAAAGTAAAAGGTTGGCTAACAGGCTTACTAACTTTAATATTAGCGATTGTAATTGCATGTATATTCTTTAAAATGCCGTTCCACTTCGCAGCATTCTCAACATTCCAAGGAATGGTTTATGGTGCAATGCCTATCGGTTGGATTATTTTAACATCAGTGTTCTTATACAAAATGACTGTTAAAACAGGTCATTTCGGTATCATCAGAGACAGTATTACATCATTAACTGATGACCGTCGTCTTCAAGCATTAATCATTGCTTTCTCATTCGGGGCTTTCTTAGAAGGAGCAGCAGGTTTTGGAGCGCCAGTAGCAATCACAGCTTCATTATTAGTAGGTTTAGGATTTAAACCACTTTATGCAGCAGGTGTTTGTATGATAGCTAATACTGCACCGGTAGCATTCGGGGCTGTAGGAGCACCGGTTACAGCGATGGACGGATTAGCAACTTATGCTAACGGATCACCAATCGCAGCAGCGGAAATCGCAGCGATGATCGGACGTCAATTACCTCTAGTGTCTATCTTCATTCCTTTCTACTTAGTATTAATCATGGCTGGATTCAAGAAAACATTAGAAGTATGGCCTGCATTATTAGTATCAGGTGGATCATTTGCAATTGCACAGTTCGTAAGTTCTAACTTCATGGGAGAACAATTACCTGACATTCTTTCATCATTAGTTTCATTAGTGTCAATAGTTATCTTACTTCAATTCTGGAAACCAAAAACTACTTGGAGATTTGCTGATGAAAAAGAAGTTGATAAAGATGCAGAAGTTACTCCAAAACACAGTTTAAAAGAAGTACTAGTTGCATGGTCACCATTTGTTGTATTAACACTTATCATTTTCATCTGGACAATGAAATCTTCTAAAGCATTCTTCAAAACACTTGCTTTAAATCCGAAGGTACCATTTATCCACAATAATATTATTAGTTCTGTATCAGGAAAAGAAATTGCAGCAGTATTCAAACTTGACCTAGTAGGATCAATCGGTACAGCAATTTTAGTAGCAGCGCTAATCTCTAAGTTTATTATTAAAATTAGTTGGAAAGATGCAGGTGCAACTTTTATTCAAACATTTAATGAAGTTAAAATTGCATTGTTAACAATCTGTTTCGTAGTAGGATTTGCATACATCATGAATGCATCAGGTATGTCTAATACTCTAGGATACGCGCTAGCAGCAACAGGTGGAGCATTTAAATTCCTATCACCAGCTCTTGGATGGATTGGAGTGTTCATTACTGGTTCTGATACATCAGCTAACTTACTATTTGCTAAATTACAACAAGTTACAGCTAGCCAAGTAGGAATGGATCCATTATTAGCGGTAGCAGCTAACGCATCTGGAGGAGTAGTAGGTAAAATGATTTCTCCACAATCTATCGCAGTAGCAGCTGCAGCGGTTGGGCTAGTAGGTAGAGAATCAGACTTACTGAAATTCACAGTTAAACACAGTTTCATCCTGTTAATAATTGTGTGTGCTATCATCGCACTTCAATCAACAGGAGTACTTGGATGGATGATTCCAGTACACCCATAATAAAGAAAAATATTAAGGAAGATCGAGTTATACTCGGTCTCCTTTTCTTTGTTTAAGATGAGATAGAGAAAATACCGACTTTCCAAGGTTTAATTTCATGTTCTCTTAAAATATTGAAAGTGCTTTGTAAATTAACAAAAATAAAAATATTTCAAAATAAGGTGTTTTCACTAGTATATTTGTTTACAATAAAGGAAAATAGTGGTATTATTGATAAGTTAGATTAAATATTATATGAATTAAACATTCGATATATTTTATAAAGTAAGAACAAGGAGAAAAAAATGTCAGTACAATTAAGAGATGATGTAAGAAATATTGCTATTATAGCTCACGTTGACCATGGTAAAACTACACTGGTTGATGAATTATTAAAACAATCAGGAATTTTCCGCTCAAACGAGCACGTAGAAGAAAGAGCTATGGACTCTAATGATTTAGAAAGAGAACGTGGTATTACCATCTTAGCAAAAAATACAGCTATCGATTATAAAGGTAAGAGAATTAATATTCTTGATACACCAGGACACGCCGACTTCGGTGGAGAAGTAGAACGTATTATGAAAATGGTAGACGGTGTTCTTTTAGTAGTAGATGCTTATGAAGGAACAATGCCTCAAACACGTTTCGTTCTTAAAAAGGCTTTAGAACAAAACTTAAAACCAATCGTCGTTGTAAATAAAATCGATAAACCTTCAGCTCGTCCAGAAGAAGTAGTAGATGAAGTTATTGATTTATTCATAGAGTTAGGTGCAAATGATGAGCAACTTGAATTCCCAGTTGTTTATGCATCAGCTATTAATGGAACAGCTTCTTTAGAAAGTGATCCAAGTGCTCAAGAAGAAAACATGCAATGTTTATATGAAACAGTAATTGATTATGTTCCAGCACCAAAAGATAATAGAGATGAACCACTTCAATTCCAAGTAGCTCTATTAGACTACAATGACTATGTTGGACGTATTGGTATTGGACGTGTATTCCGTGGAAGTATGAAAGTAGGGGAATCTGTATCTCTTATGAAACTTGACGGAACAGTGAAAAACTTCCGTGTGACTAAGATTTTTGGTTACTTTGGATTAAAACGTGAAGAAATCCAAGAAGCGCATGCAGGGGATATCGTTGCAGTAAGTGGTATGGATGATATTAACGTTGGGGAAACAGTTTGTCTAACAGATCATCAAGAAGCACTACCAGTACTTCACATTGATGAACCAACACTTCAAATGACTTTCTTAGTTAATAACTCACCATTTGCAGGTAAAGAAGGTAAGTTTGTTACGGCTCGTAAATTAGAAGATAGATTAATGCAACAATTAGAAACTGACGTTTCATTACGTGTAGAACCTAATACAAGTGATTCTTGGGTTGTTAGTGGACGTGGAGAACTTCATTTATCGATTCTTATCGAAAACTTACGCCGTGAAGGTTACGAGCTTCAAGTATCTAAACCAGAAGTAATTATCCGTAACATTGATGGTGTTGATTGTGAACCAGTTGAACGTGTTCAAGTTGATGTACCAGATGAAAGTGTTGGTGCTGTTATTGAGTCATTAGGTCAACGTAAAGGTGATATGGTAGATATGCAAGCGGATGGAAATGGGCAAACTCGTCTTATCTTTAACGTTCCAGCGCGTGGACTTATTGGATATTCTACAGAATTCATGTCTATGACTAAAGGATATGGTATCATTAACCACACATTCGATTCTTACCAACCAATGCAAAAAGGACGTGTTGGTGGACGTCGTAATGGTGTATTAGTAGCTCTTGAAAATGGTCAAGCTACAGCATACTCTATCTCAAGTTTAGAAGATCGTGGTACAGTATTTATCGAACCAGGTACTGATGTATATGGTGGTATGATTGTTGGAGAAAATAGCCGTGAAAATGACTTAACAGTTAACATCACAAAAGCTAAAGCTCAAACAAACGTACGTTCTTCTACAAAAGATCAAACAGTAACACTTAAAAAAGCTCGTATTATGACTTTAGAAGAAAGTCTTGAGTACTTAAGTGATGATGAATACCTAGAGGTAACTCCAGAGTCAATTCGTCTACGTAAAAAAGAATTAGATAAAGCAGCTCGTGAAAAAGCAGCTCGTAAAGCTAAATATTCAGAAGAATAAAATAAAAAAACTTTCGAAGTAGATAACTATTTCGAAAGTTTTTTTAGTATGTATATAGAAAACGGGAGTGACTCGAAATCGTGATTTCTGAGAAATCGATTTTGTAAAATCATCCCGCAATGGTTTATTAGATTTTTATAAGGCGAATTTAGATATCCATAAGCCGCTGGATTCTCTCAATAAACTTTTTTTGAATTTAGGTCTTGTGGATTAGCCTCGTTTTTATGTATTACTGATTTTTAATTTCTAGGTTACCATCTTTTAAAGAGATATTATCTCCTTCTTTAACTTTTTCATATTGTTCTTTGGTAACAGAAACATATTTTGTATCTCCATCTTTAGTCTTAATTTCTAGCATATATACAGGAACTTTTGAATCTTTTACATTATCAACTAACTCTTTTTGTTGATCGCTAGCATGGATGTGATTATGTGAAGTCGCTGAATTAAATAATGTATACCATAGTAACATATTAGTTATGTTGCTACCTGAGAAGAATCCACTACTTCTATAATTATTATTTATATAATCTGTATATTGTTTTTTATAGCCTTGATTATTGTAGCTATTGTAATCTTTGTTATATGAACCACCTGAGTTTTTTGTAAAGTTTTTTGTAGTGTTTGTAGTTGGTTTACTGCTTGATGTAGAAGCAGTAGGTTTCGAACTAGAGTTACTACTTGATGGTTTAGAAGAACTAGGTTTTGAACTAGGTCTTGGAGCACTTGGTCTTGCTGATGTTCCTTTAGCTTCAATTAGATTGACACTTGATGCACTGATTGTAGAAAAAATTAATGCAGAAGTAAGGAATACACTTGTTATTTTTTTTATCGTATTATTTTTCATAGTATTATCCTTTCAAAAATTAATTGTTTTCTGTTGTACGTTTAGCGACGACAGTTCCTTCAATATTTTCTTGAGAACCTGACTCGCTTTTTACAGTATTTTCTATGTTAGTTTTATCATCTATTTTATTGTCATCTTTAGAATTATTATTAAAGTAATAATATAGACCAAAACCAATAATTGTAATTGTTAGTAAAGTAATAAATGTTTTTAAAAATCTAGCCATACTAGAATCCTCCTAATACGTAACCTTTCATATCTAATGCACGTTTTAGTCTATCGTATTCAGAAGCTGGTACTTCAAGTTCATCACCATTTACTTGAGTAATAGTCGCGTATTCAGCGTTTAGTTCTTTCCAAATATCCACGATGTTATTTAAGTTAATTAATCCACGATTTCCATCGATTAGAGTAATTTCAAACCAATTCATAAAATTACCTCCTTTATTATTATGATTAAATTATATCATAGTTTTTAAGAAAAAAATAGTAAAGTAGGCACAGTGCTGTATTTTTGATAAATTTTTAGTAAATAACCTATGACTCTTATAAGTAAAATTAATGTATATTTTTAGAAAATTTGATATAATTGAGTTAAGAATAATTTATAGTGAGGACAGGATGATGAAAATATCTGTTATAGGTTCGGGAAGTTGGGGAACTGCCTTATCTCAGGCAGTGGTAGATAATGGTCATGAATTACGCTTATATTCGCGAAGTGAAAAAACAAGAGATGAAATAAATGGAAATCATACAAATAGTAGGTATTTAAAAAATGCTGTTTTACCAGAAGGGGTTGTGGCAACGAGTAATTTAAAAGAAGCTGTCGAATTTGCAGAGGTAATAGTTATAGCAGTTCCTACTAAAGTTATGAGAGAAGTAGCAAGGGATATTAATAATTATTTAGAGCGTCCCAAGTTTATTATCCATGTATCTAAAGGTTTAGAGATGGAAACAAATAAGAGGATGTCAGAGGTAATAGCTGATGAGATTGATAGTGATAAATTAAAAGGGGTTGGAGTACTTAGTGGTCCATCTCATGCTGAAGAATTAATATTAAGAAATCCTACAGTCGTTGCCATTGCATCTAAAAATGATGAATTAAATAAAATAGCTCAGGATATTTTTCATAATAAATATTTTAGAATTTATGTTAATAAAGATATAATAGGTGTTGAAGTTGGTGGGGCACTCAAAAATATAATTGCATTAGGGTGTGGAATCATTGATGGAATGTCCTATGGTGATAATGCAAAAGCGGCGTTATTAACACGTGGGTTAATCGAAATAACACGATTAGGGAAGAAGCTAGGAGCTGATGAAATGACTTTCTTAGGGCTTGGAGGAATAGGTGATTTAGTAGTAACGTGTACCTCTAAACACTCAAGAAACTATAATTGTGGCTATTTAATCGGACAAAGTTATACATTAGAAGAAGCTATAGAGAAATTAGATATGGTTGCCGAAGGTGTAAGAACTACGAAAGTTTGTTATTTCCTTTCTAAAAAATTTGATGTTTATATGCCAATAACAGAAAATATTTATAAAGTATTGTATGAAGGACTAAGTATTAAAGACTGCGTTAATAATCTTATGAATAAAATGGCAGCAGAAGAATTAAACAAATTTGAGTAAAATAAGGTTACATATTATCAAATAAAATCCAAAAAAGTAAAAAAACTGTCGAAAATTTAGTAAAAATGCTAAAAAACACTAAAATTCGTTAATAAAACCTTGATTATTAGCGATTTATATGGTAATATTTAATAAGTGAAACGGGAGAACCGTTACTCAATAATGGAGGTAAAGAATTAATGAACAAATCAGAATTAATTTCAAAAGTTGCTGAGAAATCAGGACTACAAAAAAAACAAGCAACTGCTGCTATCGAAGCATTCGTAGAAACAGTTGAAGAAACTTTAGCTAAAGGTGAAAAAATCCAAATTATCGGATTTGGTAACTTTGAAGTTAGAGAAAGAGCTGCTCGTAAAGGACGCAACCCTCAAACTAACGAAGTTATTGAAATCGCTGCAAGCAAAGTTCCTGCTTTCAAAGCTGGTAAAGCTCTTAAAGACGCAGTTAAATAATAACAATTTAATTCAAAAAAGAGGAGTTACTACTTAGTAGCTCTTTTTTTTATAAAAATGGAGGATAGTTTTGAAAAATAAAGAACAATCACAAGAACTTATAAAAACATTATTAGAAAATATTGGAGAAGATACATCTAGAGCTGGATTACTAGATACACCAAAAAGATGTGTAAAAATGTATGAAGAGTTATTATCTAAAACAAATGTAGATCCGAAAGAAGAAATAAATACATTTTTTGAATCAGATAATGACGAGCCTATTTTAGTAAAAGACATTCAGTTCTACTCTCTATGTGAACACCATATGTTACCGTTCTATGGAGTATGTCACATAGCTTATGTGCCAAATAATAAGAAAATTACAGGGCTTAGTAAATTAGCTCGCCTTGTAGAGAGTGCTAGTCGAAGACTTCAAATTCAAGAAGATATGACACTGATGCTTGTAAATGCAATAGAAGAACAATTACAGCCAAAAGGTGTGTATGTAATTATAGAAGCTGAACACATGTGTATGGCTATGCGTGGAATTAAGAAAATTGGATCAAAAACAGTGACTAGTAAGAAAACTGGCATTTTCTTAGAAGATACAGAATTAGTTAAGGACATTCAATATAAAATTAAGTTATAGTATTAATAGGGGTAGATTATGAAAGAAAGTAGCTATATTATTATTAGAGCTGAAGTCGATAATGTAAAAGTAATTACGAAAAAGACGAATAATGAAGAAGCTCTAGAGATACTAAATAAGGGAGAAGTTATTATTCTAAATATTTTTGATAATATCGTAAACTTTAAAGTACAGGGAAGAGCAAGAATAGTATCAAATTTAGATCAAGTAATTTCGGAATAAAGAGATTAACCTACACAGGCTAACAGTAGCTTGTGTAGGTTTTATATGAAAATATAGTGAAACTATTGTAAAGAGAAGTAATGTTATATATAATAGATTATGATAATACTGAAATACATATTAGAAAGGAGAACTATGGTACTTGAAAATAAACTTGGTATAACAGAAAGCTCAGTTTTAGCACGTGAAGAAGAACGTCTTAGTAAGAAAAAAGCGGTCAAATTATTTACAGATGAGTTACTGAAAAATAAAGAAGTAGGTAAATTCTCTACTTTATCCTTTATACATAAATGTTTATTTGAAGAAATCTATGATTTTGCAGGAAAAGTAAGAAATGTTAATATAGCAAAAGGGGATTTTCGTTTTGCGCCTGTTATGTTTTTAGATTCTTCTTTAAAACATATTGATGAAATGCCGCAAGGTACTTTTGAAGAGATAGTAGAAAAATATGTTGAAATGAATATAGCCCATCCATTTCGTGAAGGTAATGGTCGAGCTACACGCTTGTGGTTAGATCATATACTAAAGAATCAAATTCAAAAGGTAATTGATTGGAATAAGATTGATAAAGAGGACTATTTATTAGCAATGCAACGCAGTCCAATTAGAGATATAGAAATTAAACATGTATTAAGAGCTGCACTTATAAGTGAAATTAATGATAGGGAGATTTACATGAAGGGGCTTGATGCAAGTTATTATTATGAAGGATATATAGTTTATAATTCAAAAGATTTATATTAGAAGATAAATAAAAAAAAGTTCGCAGAAATTTTCCTGCGAACTTTTTATCGTTTTACTAGAATAGTAATTTATCTGCTCCACCTAGTTTGTAGTCTAGAGCTGCCATAGCAAGTACGTTAATGAAGTGCCATGGACGGTCAAATTCTGGTTGGAAGAATATATCAGCAAGAGCTAATTGTTCTAATGTCCATTCTGATGAGATAGCTATAGATAAAGCTGCGATAGCACTAGAAACGTCATATTTAGACATTAATTGAGCTCCTAGAACTCTGTGTGTATCTTCATCGAAGTAAATTTTCATGTGAACTAGATTGTTTTCTTTTCTCATGAAATCTGGGTAAATTCTTTCTTCTACATATTTAGAAGCTACTTTACCATCGTGTAGGCAAACACCGTTTTGAGATAATCCAGTACTTACAAATTTGTAATCAAAGAATGATAATGCAGAAGTACCATTTACTGCAGGCATTTTAGTTTTAGTACCCATAGCATTTAATGCAGCTACAACACCTTGACGGCGAGCTAAAGTAGCAAGAGCTATTGGTAATTCTCCACGTGTTGGAGCGTATGGAAGAAGAGTAGAGTCTCCTCCAGCGTATACATCTTTAGCAGATGTTTCTAAGTATTCGTTAGTAACAACAAAACCACGTTCTGTCATTTCTAATTCTTCATTTAACCAAGATGCATCTGGACGAACACCAACAGAAACGATAACTGTATCTGCTTCGTATTCACCTTTATCTGTTACTACAGCAGTAACTTTTCCATTTTCACCTTTGAATGAAAGAACTTTTTCTCCACCACGAACTTTAAGGTTGTGTTTAGCACCTTCTTCAGTAAGAATATCAGTAAGTTCTTGGTCTAAGTATGTATTTAAGATTCTTGGTGCAAAGTCAACGATTGTTACATCGATACCGTGTTTTGCATAAGATTCTGCAACTTCAAGACCGATGTATCCACCACCAACTACAACAGCTTTTTTACTGTTTTGCATACAATCGTATACTGCTTGAGTGTCTTCAGGACCACGGAAAGTGTGGATATTTTCTAATTCAATTCCTTCGAATGGTGGTTTAACTGCAACCCCACCAGGACTTAATAATAATTTATCATAAGATTGTTTTTCTTCACCAGCTGGTGTTTTAACAACAACATATTTTTCTTTTGAGTTTAATCCTACAACATCGCTGTTACAGTGGATGTTGATACCTTGTGAACGGTAAGACTCCTCTGTTGCAAAGTGTAGTTCAGATAACGCTTTAGATGTCCCATCTAAATAAGATTGGCTACCTCAACCCATAAATGATGCTCCAGCGCCTCTTTCGTATAAGTGAATTTCAGCGTTAGGCTCGTTTTTTAAAATAGTTTGAACAGCTTCGTAACCGAAGTGAGATGTTCCAACAACTACATATTTCATATATTTTCCTCCTGATTAATATTTTTTAATATTTAAATTTTTCCCGTATAATTATAATATTATACAAGTAGCATTATAACATATAATGCTATAATATAAAAATAATAAGCATTGGAAAAAACCTTTAAAATAGTGTTGTTATCGTTTTATTATATTTTAAGATATGTTTCTGATTATAAAAAATTTTGTTAAATATTTATTTCAAATGATAGAGGATAATGAGTATATTTAAACTATATAAATTTTATGATTTGACTTTTTTTGACTTTTGTTTTATTATAGATTTCAGTAGAAATATAAAATACAAATAAAATTTTTATAAGAGGTTATTAATATGATTAAACCATTATTTGATAATGTATTATTAAAAAAAGTAGAGGAAGAAAAAGCAACAACTAGTGGAATAGTTTTAGCTTCAAAAGAAGAAACTTCAAATATTGCGATTGTAGTTGCTTTAGGAGAAAGTTGTTTATTATCAAAAGATAATGATGGAGAACTAACTGCTGGAAGTAGAGTAGTATTTTCAGATAATTATAAAAAAGTTAATTTTAAAAATGAAGAGTACTATTTAGTAAATGAGGAAGAAGTTCTAGCTGTTATTGAAGATTAGTACTGTTACTTTTTTGAAAACTGATATTAATGAAAATTAGGAGGAAACATGGTTAAAGAATTAAAATTTTCAGAAGATGCTCGCCAATCGATGAAAGTTGGTGTGGATAAATTAGCAAATGCTGTCAAAATTACATTAGGACCAAAAGGACGAAATGTTGTATTAGATAGAAAATTTGGTTCTCCATTAATCACAAATGATGGAGTATCAATTGCCAAGGAAATAGAATTAGAAGATCCATATGAAAATATGGGTGCAAAATTAGTTGCTGAAGTTGCTAATAAAACAAATGAAATCGCAGGTGATGGAACTACGACTGCAACAATTCTTGCGCAGGCTATGATAACTGAAGGACTAAAAAACGTTACTAGTGGTGCTAATCCTATCGGTATAAGAAAAGGTATGGAAAGAGCGGTGAAAGTAGCTGTTGAACGTCTTCGTGAAATTAGCGTAACGGTTGATTCTAAAGATAAAATTGCTCAAGTAGGAGCTATTTCAGCTGCTGATGAAGAAATAGGAAAATTCATTTCAGAAGCTATGGATAAAGTTGGTAATGATGGTGTTATTACTATTGAAGAATCTCAAGCGTTAGATACTACTTTAGAAGTTGTAGAAGGGATGCAGTTTGATAGAGGATATTTATCACCGTATATGGTAAGTGATACAGAAAAAATGATTGCTGATTTAGATAACCCTTATGTTCTTGTTACTGATAAAAAAATCAGTGCTGTTCAAGAAATCTTACCAGTATTAGAAGAAGTAGTTGCAGCAGCGAAACCATTGTTGATTATTGCAGATGATGTTGAACAGGAAGCTGTAGCAACACTTGTTGTCAATAAACTTCGTGGTACATTTAATGTTGTTGCAGTAAAAGCTCCAGGATTTGGAGAAAGAAGAAAAGCAATCTTAGAAGATATCGCTATTCTAACAGGTGGTACCTTGATAACTGATGATTTAGGTTTAGAATTAAAAGATGCTAACATAACAATGCTTGGGAAAGCTGCTAAAGTAAATGTTACTAAAGATAACACTGTTATTGTTGGTGGTAAAGGTGATAAAGAAAAAATCGAAAGTAGAACACAACAGATTAAAGTACTTTATGCAGAATCAAGTTCTGAATTCGATCGTGAAAAATTACAAGAAAGATTGGCAAAACTATCAGGAGGAGTAGCTGTAATTAAAGTTGGAGCTGCCACTGAGACTGAATTAAAAGAGAGAAAATTAAGAATAGAAGATGCTTTAAATTCAACTAGAGCTGCAGTAGAAGAAGGTATTGTTCCTGGTGGAGGAACTGCTCTTGTTCAAGTAATTTCTGAGGTTGAAAAATTAGAAGCAACTGGTGATGAGCAAACAGGAATAAATATTATTAAAAAAGCTCTTGAAGCACCAGTTCGTCAAATTGCAGAAAATGCTGGATTAGAAAGTAGTGTTATTGTAGCTAAGCTTAAAGAAGTCGAAGTTGGATATGGATTTAATGCTGCGACTGAAGAGTGGGTTGATATGATAAAAGCTGGAATAGTTGATCCAACGAAAGTTACGCGTTCGGCATTACAAAATGCTGCGAGTGTATCAAGTTTATTTTTATCAACAGAAGCTGTTGTAGCCGATGTTTCAAAAGATGAACCAATGCAACCTCAAATGCCAATGATGTAAAACAAATAATTTGAATAATTGGCTATGATATTATAAAATAAATTCATAAGTATTAAAGGAGACAGAAACAATGAGAGAAATCACAGATAAAGAATTTTTTGAATTATCAAAAACTGATAGTGTAAAAGTATTTGACTTTTGGGCACCTTGGTGTGGTCCATGTAAAATGTTAGCACCAGTATTAGAAGAAGTTTCAAACGAATTTACTAACATTGAATTCTATAAAATCAATGTAGATGAAAATCAAGAAGCTGCTGGTGAATTTGGAATTATGTCAATTCCTACACTATTAATCATGAAAAATGGTGAAGTACTAGAAGAAAAAACTGGATACCAACCAAAAGAAGCATTAGTAGAATTACTATCTAAATTCTAATAGAAAAAAGGGGCTGACCCAAAAGTCCTAAAATTTAACAAAGTTCATATGAAAACTCATAGACGCAGTGGTTTATTGATATCTAAATTCGCTTTATAAAAGCTTTTTAGATATCTAATAAACTGTGCGGGGGTGACTCTAAAAAAATCGATTTCTCTGAAATCACAATTTTTGAGTCACTCCCTTTTTTTATAAAGAGAAAACAAGGAATAGCGTGAAGTTAAGCTATTCCTTGTTTTTTAATTAATTAATAATTTTTTAAATATTGATCAATTTCCCAATCGGTAACTTGAGTTCTGAATGAATCCCATTCGATTGATTTTGCTTCTATAAAGTTATAGAAGATGTGATCTCCTAATGCATCTTTCATAATAGGTGAAGTTGATAATTCTTTTAGTGCTGTATATAGTGTTGAAGGTAATTCATCAATACTGTTTGCTATTCTTTCTTCATGAGTCATTACATAGATATTACTTCTAACTTCAGCAGCTGGAACTAATTTATTTTCAATTCCGTCTAAACCTGCTGCTAAGATTGTTGTCATTGCTAAGTATGGGTTTGCAGCTGGGTCTACTGATCTAACTTCTACACGTGTAGATTTACCACGTGCAGCAGGAATACGAACTAGAGGTGAACGATTTGAAGTTGACCATGCAACATAACATGGTGCTTCATAACCAGGAACTAGACGTTTGTATGAGTTTACAGTTGGATTACATACTGCTGTGAAACTACGAGCATGTTTAAGAATCCCAGCGATAAAGTGTGATGCTACTTCACTTAATCCATTTTCGCTGTTTTCATCATAAAAGCTGTTTTCACCGTTACTGAACATAGAGACGTTACAGTGCATTCCAGATCCATTAATACCAAAAATTGGTTTTGGCATGAATGTTGCGTGTAAACCGTGTTTTCTAGCAATAGTTTTTACAATTAATTTAAATGTTTGAATATTATCACAAGCTGAAATCACATCATCATATTTGAAGTCGATTTCGTGTTGACCTGGAGCAACTTCGTGGTGACTTGCTTCAATATCAAACCCTAGACGTTCAAGTTCAAGAACGATGTCACGGCGTACGTTTTCTCCTAAATCAACAGGAGCAAGATCGAAATAACCACCATTATCATTTAATTCTAAACTTGGTTCACCATTTTCTTTTAATCTAAATAAGAAAAATTCTGGTTCTGGTCCAAGGTTTAAAGTATCAAAACCTAATTTTTTCATTCTTTCAAGTGTTCTTTTTAAATTACCACGAGGATCACCAGCAAATGGTTTTCCATCTACAGTATAAACATCACAGATAAAACGAGCTACTTTACCGTACTCACTATCCCATGAAAAAACTAAGAATGTATTTAAATCAGGATAAAGATACATGTCACTTTCTTCAATTCGTACAAAACCTTCAATTGATGAACCATCAAACATCATTTTATTATCTAATACTTTTTCAATTTGACTAACTGGAACTTCCACGTTTTTTATTGTTCCTGTGATGTCAGTAAATTGTAATCTGATATACTTAACGTTTTCATCTTCAATTCTTTTTATTATTTCTTCTCTAGTAATAGTTTTAGTCATGTTGTCTCCTTGTTTATGTAAAAAATATAGCATTAAAATTTATTTTTTTTATTATTATAAAATCTAGATAAATCACCACGTCCTATAGAGCGTTCGCGAGGTAATCCGTTCGGTCCTGCAAAAATATCGTTATGGATAATTTGTCTAATTTGTATAGTTTCAGCAGATACTTCTTTTTGGTTAATAATTTCATCGATAGCTTTCAGATTGAAGCCTTTTGTAAGTAGATCTTTTATTGTTAATAGTTTATCGATATCATTAAAAGAAAAAAGCCTAGTGTTACCTTCAGTACGTTTTGGAGTAAAGAGTTTTTTTTCTTCATAGTATCTTATTTGTCTTGCAGTAAGCTGTGTAATCTTTGTTACTACACTTATAGAAAAAACCGGAAGATTTTTTTGTAATTCTTTGAACCCCATACTAGCACCTCTCTAATTAGATTTTTGTGAAATAAAAATATTTTATATCTATATAGTATAATAACAAATAAAAGTAAGAAAATAAAGTGTATGTTATAAAATCTAACATATAAATTTTCTATGAATTTACTTTGGAATGATGTAAGTAATTTTTTTATAAATAAATCTGAAAGTATGTTTAAAAATTTTGAAAATCATGATAAAATAAAGTTATATTAAAAAGAAAGGATGATAGTATGGCAATAGTTTTATCTGTTATGGTTTTTATTATAACATTTGTGTTGTTACTAGGTTCATATATAGTTCTAGTTGCTAATAATAAAATAAAAAGAAGACGTATGGATAAAGTATTGAAATTGGTAGCAGCGTATAGTCTAGTTACTGCGTTAGTATATTGCTATCAGTATTTATACTTATAATAAATATTATAATTAAATATTAAGTTTGGATGTGAAAATTTTGAAAAAAGATTCCTTATTTAAAGGGACTGCTATACTTAGTTTAAGTTTAATTTTAACAAAGATTTTAGGTGCAGTGTATCTAATTCCTTTTTATCAGATAATTGGTGGAGAGGAACAAATGGCTTTATTCAACTATGGATATAGTTACTATGCAACTATACTAGAGATTTCAGGCGCAGGAACCCCACTTGCAATAGCAAAATTGGTTGCAAAATATAATGCAGTGGGAGCTTATAGTGTTAGTAGAAGGATATATAGGCTAGGTTCTTGGCTACTAGTAGTTATGGGAATAGTTGGTTTTTGTATCTTATTTTTTGGTTCAGGATTTATATCGGATCAAATTCTTATAAGTAACCAACAAAAATTTACCCCACAAGAAGGAGCATTAGTTCTTAAAAGTTTAAGTTTCGGAGTACCGTTGGTTTTAATATCAGCAGGTATTAGAGGTTTATTCCAGGGGCATGAGATAATGTTACCTTCAGCGTTGAGCCAATTTATTGAGCAAGTAGCTCGTATTGCATTTATGCTAGGTGCTACTTATTTTATTATGAGAGTTTTAGGTTATGGAGTAGTTGAAGGAAATGTTAGTGCCACATTTGCAGCGGCAGTCGGGGCTGTTTTTTCTTTAATTACACTTTTCTTTTTTTATACTAAATATAGAAGAAATTTAGATTTTAATATAGATGAAGATGAAGTACAACTTGATATTCCTACAGTATCATTAGTGAAGGAATTTTTCTCGGTATCTATACCATTTATATTTATAGTTGGGTTATTTCCAATTCTAAATATTATAGATCAACATAATTTTATTCATGGGATGACTCAAATAGGAAAGGCTGATATAGTAGATGGGAGATTTTCAGCACTGCAACTTGTTAATAAAGTAGTAATGATTGCTGTAGCTATAGCTCCGGCTTTCTCTAGTACTTTTTTACCTTCTATAACTAGATTGTTTGCACAAGGGGATAAAGTAAGTGTTAGTAGTCAAATAAATAGAGTAGTTTTAGCTCTTTTGATGATTGTACTGCCAGCACTTGTAGGAATGTATGTCCTTGCTGATCCTATTTACTCGACTTTTTATAGTAGAAGTTTAGAAAATGCTGCTTTATTAAGGTTTTATCTGCCGCTAGCGGTATTATATTCAATATATAGTTTAACTAGTATAATTATGCAGGCTGTTAATAAGCAACTATTAAACTTTGTAGCGATTATAGTGGGGTTGGTAGTTAAGTATGTAACTATTACTCCATTTGTAATGAAATTTGAGACAAATGGTGTGATTTTATCTTCAATCACAACTTATCTTGTGATGATTAGTATAAACTTAGTTATTATCAATACTGTGGTTAGACTTAGAATTTTTGAGTTCATTTCAAGGTTATTTATAATTTTATGCAGTTGTTTCATTATGTTTATTACAGTAGCTGCGATATATGAATCAATTTTGTCTAATTTTGTTATTGAATCGAAAATTTCAAGTATGATTTTAATTATGATATGTGCGATTTTTGGTGGTATTATTTATTTCATCAGTATAACTATGATGAAATTTGATGAATATTTATTCGGTAAAAAGATTACACTATCATCATTAAGAAATCTAAGGAGAAGAGTATAGTGAGGCTAGATAAATTTATTAGCTCAACTACAACACTAAGTAGAGCAGAAGCGAAAAAAATTATTAAAAAGGGAATATTAATTAATGATATTTTAATAAAGAGTCCTGATTATAAGGTTGATGAAATCAATGATCAGGTAATGGTGAATGGGAATAGGTTAGTTTATCAAAAATATGTTTATATTATGATGAATAAGCCTAAGGATACTGTATCTGCAACAGAAGATGCGATTGAAAAAACAGTTGTGGATATTTTAAAAGAAGAAGATCGCATTCATAAGGTATTTCCAGTAGGTAGACTTGATAAGGATACTGAAGGACTTATGTTACTGACAAATGATGGAGAGTTAGCTCATAGATTGATCACCCCTAAGAAAGATGTAGTAAAAAAATATTATGTTGAGGTAAGTGGAGAACTTAAAGAAGAGCATCTATCAATTGTTGAAGCTGGTGTTATCCTAGAAGATGGATATAAATGTAAGCCCGCGCGTCTAGAAATATTAGAAAGTAGCGAGAACAAAAGTAGAGCAAATATATACATAACAGAGGGAAAATTTCATCAAGTAAAAAGAATGATGAAATCACTAGAAACAACAGTAACATATTTAAAAAGAATATCTATAGGAGAATTAATACTAGATGGAAATTTAGAATTAGGTGAATATAGATACTTAACAAATGAAGAACTAGATAAATTAAATAAATAATGGAGGGATATAAAATGAATATCGATTTTAAACAAGAAGTTCTAAATCATAAGGAGGACCTACTTAAAGATTTATTTGAGTTATTAAGTGTACGTTCAATTTTAGGAACTGATATAACTGAGGAAACACCATTTGGAAGTGGACCAAGAGAAGCATTGGATTTAATTTTATCTTTTGGTGAACGTGATGGTTACAAAACTAAATTAGTAGAAAATAAAGCAGGGCATATTGAAGTGGGACAAGGAGAAGAATTATTTGGTATTCTTGGGCACGTTGATGTAGTACCGGTAGTAGAAGCAGATTGGATTAGTCATCCTTTCAAACCTGAAGTGAGAGATGGTAAAATATTTGCTCGTGGTTCATTAGATGACAAAGGGCCTACAATGGCAGCTTACTATGCTGTAAAACTTTTGGATAAACTTGGTGTGAAATGGAATAAACGAGTAAGGGTAATTGTAGGTAGTGATGAAGAAACAGGTTTTAGATGTGTTGAAGCGTACTTTAAACACGAAGAGCAACCAGCATCAGGGTTCACTCCAGACGCAATGTTCCCGTTAGTATATGCTGAAAAAGCTAGAGCAACTTTTGATCACAAATTAAAATTTGTAGTAGAAGATGGAGAGTATAATTATAAACTTGTTAAATTTAACGGTGGACAAGTTCTTAATATGGTTATTGCAAGTGCAGAGGCTGTATTAGTAGGAGAAGTATCAGATATTAAAGAAAAATTTGAAAAATTCTTAGTTCAAGAGAAACTTGAAGGAAAAGTTAGTGTAGAAAATACAATTAAACTTACACTTAAAGGGAAAGCAGCACATGGTTCAACGCCGCAATATGGTATTAACGGTGCAACAAAATTAGCAGAATTTTTAAGTACATTAGGATTAGATAACAATGGTAAAAACTTTGTAGATTATATAGTAGAAAAACTTGCTAATGATCCATTTGGTGAAAAATTAGGAATTGATTATTCTGATAATGAAATGGGAGAAGCTACGTATAACTACGGTATTTTAGATTATGATTTAGAAAACAAAGTAGGAATAGTTTCTACAGATTGTCGTCATCCTAAAAAATTTGATTTAGTTGCTAGATTGAATGAAGTTAAGGTAGACAATATTGATATTGAAGTTACAAGCACTAAAGAAGCCCACTATGTACCAAAAGATGACGAATTAGTAACTACATTAATGGATGTATATAGAAAATATACTGGTGATACGAAAAATGATGCATTTGTATTAGGAGGAGGAACTTATGCTCGTTGCCTTAAAAAAGGTGTTGCATTTGGATTGCTTTTCCCAGGTAAGGAAGATACAATGCACCAAGCAAATGAATATTTAGAAGTAGAGGATTTATTATTAGCAACTGCAATATACGCAGAAGGAATTTATAAACTTTGTTGCGAACAATAAATTTTATAAAAATATTTATTTGATATAATGTTTATCTTGTAATAAATAAGATAATAAGCAATCTCAAGGATATTAATTCTAATTTTTGTATATATAAATTATAATATCTTTGAGATTTTTAATTTTAGTGCTTAAATACCATCTTGAAAAATATGATTAAAGAATGTAAAATATATAGTGCATTATAATTTTTAAAAAGAGATTGAAGAAAGGAGCAGTATAAAATATGTCTAAAGAATATTATCAGATGGGCTGGACTTTAGATGATACATACAACGAAGATTATTTTTGTTCAAGAGATAATCAACGTTACTTTATTAAGAAAAATACTACTCCGATGATAGCAACTCTTTCTGCAGAAGGCATTGTTCCTAGATTAAGATGGACTAAGCGTATTAGTAATGGAGATGTATTAATCGCACAAGATTTTGAAAATGGTAGAACATTAAATACGGAAGATATGACGGATAGACGTATACCTGAAATTTTGAAAAAAGTACACGGATCATCAAAACTAAAAAAAATTATGAAAGCTCAAGGCTATGTTGAAGAAACAGCTGGCAGATCACTTTCTAATTTGAAATCGATTATTGCTGACGAACTTAGAAAAAATCGCAATATCGTCGATGCACTTAATTATTTAGAGAATTGTTTACCTAATGATGATGTGGAATATACACCTTGTCATACGGATTTACACAAAGATAACTGGTTACTTTCAGATCAAGGTAAACTGTTTTTAGTAGATTGGGAACATTCTATATTGTGTGATCCAGCCATCGATATTTCCTTTGTATTATATCGATATATACCTCAAAGTGAGTGGAGTGAGTGGCTAAAAATTTATGGACAAGAACCGACTATAAAATATAGAAATAGACTAAAATGGTACATAACTTTACAATCTGTTATAATGATAGTTTGGTATCATGAGAAGAAACAATTATCAGAGATGAACTCGTGGCTAGTCTTTTTAAATAGTGTTTTTAACGATTTTATATAAGCATTAAGTAGGAAAATCCTAATTAATGCTTTTATTTTTTTTATAATCGGTGTAAAATAGAAATAGTTGTTTAATTTATTCTAATTTATAGAAGAAATTGATATTTGAATATGTTATGCTAAATGAAATTAATGGAGAGATGGAATGAGTATAAAACAATATAAATTATATCTAATAGACCTAGATGGTACTATTTATAATGGAGAAAAAAAGATAAAATATGCAAAGGAGTTTGTTGATTATTTAAATAAAAACAACATAGATTACCTGTTTTTAACTAATAATTCAACAAGACAACCTAAAGATGTAGCAGAGCATTTAAAGAAATTTGATATTGAGACGTCAGAAGAACATGTATTTACATCTAGTGATGCTACTAAAATTTATCTTGAAAGTAAAGGATATAAAAATTTATATGTAATTGGTGAAGCTGGGCTTAAGAATACTTTAAGTTCATTCAATCAAAGAGAAAATGAGGAAGGTGTTGATGCAGTTGTAGTTGGTCTTGATAGACAACTTACTTATGATAAACTTGCAACTGCGGCCAGAGCTGTATTAAATGGTGCGGAACTGATTGGTACTAATCCAGACACATTGTTACCAACAGCAAACGGCTTTGTTCCGAGTAACGGGGGACAAGTTAAGTATCTAGAGTATGCAACTTCTACACCAGCTACCGTTATAGGTAAGCCTAGCAAAATTATTATGGAATGTGCTATGGATTTATTTGACTATAGCAAGGAAGAGATTGTTATGGTTGGAGACAACTATGATACTGATATTATGTCTGGTATTAATGGTGGAATAGATACAATTCACGTTCAAACCGGTGTCACAAGTGTAGAAGATTTAGAAACTAAAGAGCATAAACCGACTTATTCTATTAAAAATTTATTCGAACTAGTTAAATAAAAGGAGAAATCATGATTATTAAAACAGAAGAACAATTACAAAAAATGAAAGAAATAGGTTTCATCTGTGCTACAATTAGAGATGAAATGGTAAAAAAAGCAGTACCTGGTGTCTCAACTAAAGAACTAGATAATATTGCTAAAGAATTATTTGAAAAGTATGATGCAAAATCAGCTCCTATTACAGAGTATGATTTTCCAGGATATACATGTATTTCATTAAATTACCAAGCAGCACATGGGATTCCATCTAGTACAAAAATATTAAAAGATGGTGATTTACTAAATATAGATGTATCAGGCTGTAAAGATGGCTATTATGCTGATACAGGTATTTCTTTTGTTATTGGTAAGGTAGATGATCCAATGAAAGAAAAAGTATGTGAAGTTGCTAAAGAAGCGTTTTATGAAGGAATAAAACATGCTGTAGCAGGAAGAAAAATAAACCAAATTGGTAAACATGTACATAAAAAAATAAAAGAACATAAATTAGAAGTAATCGAAAACTTAACTGGGCATGGAATTGGAACTTCATTACACCAAGAACCACAACATGTGTTCAATTATTTTGATCCATGGGATAATTTAATTTTAAAAGATGGTATGTGTTTAGCGGTAGAACCTTTCGTATCTACTAAAGCGAAAACTGTAGGAAATTCAGATAGAGATGAGTGGGAATTAGTTGCAAATGATGGTTCTTATATTGCTCAATATGAACATACTATTGTTGTTAGAGAAAATGCTGAACCATTAATATTGACTAAAATTGATTAATTTTTAATGGAAAAAGTTGACAAGTTAATAAAAATGTTTTAAGATACTACTTATTATAAAATTATGGAGAGAAGAAAATGGCAGAAAATTTAGTAATAGTCGAATCTCCTTCTAAGGCAAAAACTATTGAAAAATATCTAGGGAAAAAATATAGAGTAATATCTTCAAAAGGTCATGTAAGAGATCTTCCTAAAAGTAGAATGGGAGTAGAAGTACTAGATAATGGAAATGTAGATGTTGATTATATTTCTATAAGAGGGAAGGGTGATGTAATTAAGTCTTTAAAAAAAGAAGCCAAAGGAAAGAAAGTATTCCTAGCATCCGACCCCGATAGAGAAGGAGAGGCAATAGCTTGGCATATTGCACATATTTTAGGATTAGATAATAATTCTGATAATAGAATTGTTTTTAATGAAATAACAAAAGACGCGGTAAAAGATGCAATAAAGCATCCACGTAAGATAAATACTGATTTAGTTCAGTCACAACAAGCTAGAAGAATATTAGATCGTTTAGTTGGATATAATATTTCTCCTGTACTTTGGAAAAAAGTAAAACCAAAGCTATCTGCTGGAAGAGTACAAAATGCAGCTCTAAAGCTAATTGTTGATAGAGAAGAAGAAATTCAAAAATTCGTTCCACAAGAATATTGGTCTATGCCAATCGATTTTATAAAAAATAGAAAAGTCTTAACGGCTAATTTCTATTCTTATAAAGGTGAAAAACTTAAACTTGAAAGTAAAAAAGATGTAGATAATATAAGAAAAGCAATAGTAGGTGATACATTTAAAGTTATTGATGTAGCAAAAACTAATAAGAATAGAAATGCACCGAATGTTTATATCACTTCTACAATGCAACAAGATGCTTCAAGAAAGATTAATTTTAAAACTCGTAAGACAATGAGTGTAGCTCAAGAGTTATATGAAGGTATAAATCTTAAAAAGTTAGGTGGAGTTACAGGTTTAATTACATACATGAGAACGGACTCTACAAGAGTTTCTGATGAAGCGGTTAAGATGGCTAGTGATTATATACTAAACAATTTTGGTAAAGAATATCTAGCATCAGCAGTAAAAGCTAGAAAATCAAGTAAGAATATTCAAGATGCTCACGAAGGAATTAGACCTACGAATATTAATTTCACACCTGACAGCATTAAAGAATACTTATCTAATGATCAATATAAATTGTATAAACTTATATGGGAAAGATTTATTGCAAGTAGAATGAGTGCAGCTGTTTATGAAACGAGTACAACTACATTTGAAAATAATAAGGTTATATATCGTGGAGCACATTCTAGGCTACTGTTTAATGGATTCTTAGCTGTATTGAAGGAAAAAGAAAAAGTAAAACTTGCCCCAGAATTTGAAGTTGGAGAAGATGCAAAAGTTAAAGAAATTAAAGAAGAACAGCATTTTACTCAACCACCTGCACGCTATTCTGAAGCTAAACTGATAGCTGAGCTTGAAGAATTAGGAGTAGGACGCCCTTCAACATATGCAACAATTGTTGATACTTTACAAAAAAGATATTATGCAAAATTACAAAACAAAGTATTTACACCAACTGAATTAGGAACATTAGTTAGTAAGATAACAGAACAATATTTTCCTGATATAATAAACACTAAGTTTACAGCTAATCTTGAGAGTCAATTAGACGATATAGCAGAAGGTAAAGTAGGCTGGGAAAAAACTATATATAATTTCTATAGTAATTTTAGAAAAGATGTTGAAAAAGCAGAAACTGAAATGGAAAAAGTAGAAATTAAACAAGAATTTACAGGAGAAAGCTGTCCAGAATGTTCTTCACCACTTGTATTTAAGCTAGGCAAATTTGGTAAGTTTATTGCTTGTTCTAACTTCCCTGATTGTAGATATACAAATACTATTCAAAAGAAGGTAGGGGTAGTCTGTCCAAAATGTAAGAAACATGAGATTTTAGAGAAGAAATCTAAAAAAGGAAAGTTATTCTACGGTTGTGAAGGATTCCCAGAATGTGATTTTGTGTCATGGGATAAACCTATAAATAGAAATTGTCCAAAATGTGAGAATATCTTATATGAAGGAAAAAAAGGTGTTCATTGTGTACACTGTGATTATAAAGAAGAACAAAAAAAATAGAAAAATTTCAAAAAAAGATTTAATAATTGTTTTCGATTATTAAATCTTTTTTTGAAAATTTTTTAAATTTTATTTTTTAGTATTATACTAATTATATGAAACTGATTACATTATTGAATTATTTGGATTGGAAACGGAGAACTTCACTTATAATTCCATTCAATTGTCAGAAAATTTAAAACATTTATCCAACAAAAAAAGAAATAATTTCAAAAAATATATTGACAAAAGTTAATAAATATATTATTGTATATAACATACTAAAAAAAATAAAAAATTTGGAGGAGATGACATGTTGAAATTTTTAAAGAAAAATCCATACGTATCAATCGGACTTATGTTATTTGCATTATTCTTTGGAGCTGGTAATTTAATTTTCCCAGCATTCTTAGGACAAAACGCTGGAACAAACTTATCTACAGCGATGATTGGCTTTATTATTATGGGAGTGGGATTACCACTATTAGGAGTTATTGTAATGGGGTATTCAGGAGCTGAAGACCTATTAGACTTATCAAGTAGAGCAGGGAAAGTATTTGGTGTTGCTTTTACGACTTTATTATACTTAACAATTGGACCTTTCTTTGCAATCCCTAGAACAGGGACAACTACTTATGAATTAGGATTATCAAGCCTTGTAGCACCAGAAAATACTACAATTGCTCAAGCGATTTTCTTAGCATTCTTTATGGGGCTTACATTATGGTTAGCTATAAGTCCTAATAAATTAGTAGATAGAATCGGAACTGTAATCACACCAGTTTTATTACTATCAATGGTTGTCTTAATCGTAGCATCATTAGTTAAACCAATGGGCGTTGCTCAAGAACCTACAAAAACATACCAAACGACTTCATTAGCATTTACGAATGGTCTTATGGAAGGATATAATACAATGGATGCTTTAGCATCATTAGTATTTGGTATTATCGTAATTAACTCTGTTAAACTTTACGGAGCAAAAACTAAAAAAGAAGTATTTAATAATACAGCTAAATCAGCAATTATCGCTGCTGTGTTATTAGCTTTAGTATATGTATTTATCTCTAATATCGGAGCAACATCAGTTTCTGTTTTAGGATTACAAAAGACTGGAGCTGGAGTATTAACAGGAGCAACAACATATTACTTTGGTAATGTTGGAAAATTATTACTATTCGTTATTGTATTCTTAGCTTGTTTAACTACAAGTGTTGGTTTAGTAACAGCTTGTGCTTCATTCTTCGTAAGATTATACGATAAAGTTAGCTATAAAACTTATGCTGTTGCATTAACATTATTCTCATTTGCAGTGGGTAACTACGGATTAGCAGCAATCATCCAAGGAGCTGTTCCGGTTCTTGTTTTACTATACCCATTGACTATGGTATTAATCTTATTAGGATTTTTAAATAACTTCTTCGGTGGGAAAAAAGTAGTTTATGTTTGTACAGTTGTATTTACAGGATTGTTTAGTTTATATTCTACTGTAGTTTCAACATTTAAACTTGCAGTTCCTGCAGTTGATAATGTACTAGCTAAAGTAAACTTCCTTCCAGTACCAGCTGATTTTGCATGGTTAAACTATGCGTTAATCGGATTTGTACTAGGAATTGTACTTTCATTCTTTGTAAAAGAAAATAAATAATTACATCTAAGATGGTAGAAGATATTTCTTCTATCATCTTCTATTTTTTTGACTATTGTTTTTGACATTAAGTTAAAGCAATGGTATTATTATAAGATGTAATCTAATATTTAATAGAGATAAAAATTAATATAATAACAGAATGTTACATTAATGTTATTTTTTATAGGAGAAATAATGGTTTTAGAATTTAAAGGATATAGAAAAAAAATAAAAAAAGATACAATATTAGAACTTGATTTTGCAGTTGATACTGGGGAAATCTTAACAATTGTTAATAATAGTTGTGCAAGTTTAGGTATGCTAAAAGAATCATTTAGACAAAGAACAAAGTTTAAAGGAGAGATTCTTTTCGATGGTGAGAATATAAATAATCAGAAACTTTTATTTGCTAAAGATTTTGGTTTTTATAATGATTTATCATTATTAAAAAATATAAAGAAAGCATTGGCTTTATTCAATATAAAAATCTTGGAAGAAGAGTTAATTAATGACTTGGAGTTTTTAGGCTTAGAATCTTCAAAAAAATATAAAGAATTAAAAGCGAATGAAATAACAAAGTTTCATATTCTGTTTTCAATTTTAGTGGATCAAAATGTATTGATTGTTGACAATACAGAAGAGGACTTAACGCTTGAGGATAAAGAGACGATAAGTGAATTGATTCTTGACAAATCAAATAATGCTAACGTTATTATTCTAGATACAATGCTTAATAGACATAATAGTATTGCTGATAAAGTTTTAGTTATTACAGATAGTATTAAATCATATTTTGGAAGTTTAGAGGATTTATTAATCTTAAAACAACTTATGGCTATTAATGTATCTAGTCAAGATAGATTAGATGAAGTACTAACTGGATATCAATTTACTATTTATCATAATAATGAAATAGTTGTGAGAGAAGATGTTCTTGAAGAAGTCGTTTATGCTTTATTAAAAAATGATATAGAAGTATTTCAAATTCGTAACTTGGGTGAAAAAATAAAATTATATGAGGGCGAGGCTGATTTATAATGTTGTTTTCAGTAGAATTTGGAAAGTTGTTTAGACGAAAATTTAATTATTTATTTTTAATTATTTTAGCATTAATTAACTTTGCATTTGTATATAAAGTGGATACATTGGCGACATTTTATGATATGTCAATCGTAAATATTATGTTTTCTATTGTGGTAAAGATAAATTTAGTTTTAGTAATTTTCATTATGGGATTAAATTATATATATTCGTATAGAGAAGATTATATTTCAAAAGTCAGCGTACTTTTAATTATGAGAAAAAAGAAAAGTATTCGAGATATCTCTGCTATTTTAGCTAATTTAATTTATTTTTTAGGTTACTACGTTATAGTAATCTCATGTCTTTTAGGTATTATTTTCTTACGTAAGAGAAATATCTTTGAAGAATTAAAAACAATAATGATTAATGTTGGTACATTAGGAGCATATGCTACGATGTTAGTTTTATTATTCGTGTTTGCTAATCTTATTTTCTTATTAGCTTTAACATTGTTTAATAATACAAATCTAGCGATTTCATTTTCACTTTTATATTTTATAGGTGGTGAAGTGATAGCGAATATGATTAAAGCACGTTTGTCTGTTCCGGCGATTAGAGTAGATAATAGTGTATTAACTATCTTTACGAAATCATTTAATCTATTAAATCAAAATATTACATTTAACCTAGGTAGTTTTTTACCGCTAGTGTTAAATATGATAGGATTGATGATTGTTATAGTTATTGTTAGATTTATGAAAAAAATAATAGGATAGAAGGAGATAATAATGGATTCACAGATACTAATTCAATATGTAATAGTATTATTAAGTTTAGTGTTATTAGAAGGCTTACTATCAGCTGATAATGCTATTGTTCTAGCTGTCATGGTTAGACACTTGCCTCCAAAAGAGCAAAAACATGCATTAATGTATGGTCTGGCTGGAGCTTTAATATTTAGAATCATAGCGATTTTTTTAATTACGGTATTAGCACAGTATTGGGAAATTCAAGTTTTAGGTGGGTTATACTTGCTATATATGGCAGGTGCGCATATTAAAGAATTTTTCGATAAGAGAAAACAAGGTAATGAAACTGAAGAAATTGCTGAACCTAAAAAACAAAGTGGTTTTTGGGCGACTGTAATTAAAGTTGAGCTTACTGATGTAGCTTTTGCGATTGATTCAATTTTAGCTGCAGTAGCGATTGCCATAACACTACCACATATTTCTGAAACCTCAATTGGAGGTATTAACCTTGGTCAATTCTCAGTAATGGTAATAGGTGGATTTATAGGTGTAGTAATTATGCGTTATGCAGCTAATATATTTATCAAAGTTTTGGAAACTAAACCTGGTTTGGAAATCGCTGCATTCCTTATTGTTGGTTGGGTCGGTATTAAGCTATTTGTAATTGCAGCTGCTCATGAAAAATTAGCACTTATTCCGCATGAGTTTCCACATTCTACACTTTGGACTGTTATTTTCTGGGTCGTACTACTTGGATTATTAGTGTGGGGAGTATTAGTTTCAAAAAGATTTGAAAATAAATAATATTTTAGAAAAGGCTGACCTGAAAGCCTAAACCTTAAAAAGTCTATATAATAACTCATAGATGTAGTGACTTATTGATATTTAAATTCGCTTTATAGAAGCTTTTTAGATATCAATAAACTTTGCGGGGAGGACTCTACAAAATCTTATTTCTTCGAAATCACGATTTTGTAGAGTCCTCCCTTTTTTAGTATTTGTATATTTTTTATTTTCATATACACAAATTGATATCTATGATATAATTTTGAATTATATATTAAAATACAAGGAGGATAAAAATGGCATTTGATGGTTTTTTCATAAGAAAAATGGTGAAAGAATTGGAAGAAAATATATTAAATGGTCGTATAAATAAAATAAATAATTTATCAACAGACGAATTTGTATTTTCTATTAGAAAAGGAAAGAATTTAAAATTGTTTTTATCTGCGAATTCAAGTGCATCTAGAATACAGTTAACAAATAATAGTTTTGAAAATCCTTCAACACCTTCGAACTTTTGTTCAGTACTGAGAAAGTATTTAACAGGTGGAATAATATTAGAGATTAATCAAGTTAATAATGACCGAATAGTAATTTTTAAAATTAAAAACTTTGATGATTTAGGATATGAAAAGTATTATTATCTAATTTCAGAATTAATGGGTAAACACTCAAATATAATATTAACTAATGAAGATAATATAATCTTAGAGTCCTTAAAAAATAGCTACAGCCTTGAATATAAGAGATCGACTATATCCAATATGGAATATACCCTTCCTCCGACTGTTGAAAAAATTAATCCATTTGACTTTAGTCGATATAGTGATACTGATTTTTCTATTGATGATAAGAAATTCTTAATGAAAAATTTCTACGGTGTTTCAGCATTACTGAATAATTATTTTGAAAAAAAATCGGAAGAAGATTTGAAAGAGACTTTTACTAATTTTTGTAGAAATTTTGATAATTATAATAAACCTGTCTTGCTTGAAGAAAATGCAAAAAAAGATTTTTATTTCTTTGATGCAAAGGAATATAGCAAAGAGTTCGAATCATTGTCACAATTACTAGATTATTACTACATGGATATAGCTAGAGAGTCTATTAATAAAAATACTGACAGAAAGCTTTTTAATTTTGTTAATTCTAAAATAAATAGATTAACTAAAAAAATAAGTATACTAGAAGAAGAACTTGAACAAGCTAATAGTAGAGACGATTATAAATTAAAAGGGCAACTTCTAATTTCAAATATTTATTTATTTAAAAAAGAAATTCCTGAAACTGTGACGTTACAAAATTTTTATAGTGAAGATTTATCGGATATTGAGATTGAGTTGGATCCAAATCTAACTATTGAGAAAAATTCAGAGAAATACTTTAATTTATATAAAAAGAATAAAAGGACGATTGAGAATTTAATCGAACAAATACAGATTGCAAAACAGGATTTAGGATATTTTGAGACTATTAAATTCCAAATCGAAAATGCAGATAAAACGGACATAGCGGAAATCAAAGAAGAATTGATTGCTAATGGAATATTAAAAGAAAAGATTAGAGTTAATAAAAAAAAGAATAAGAGTAATTATTTTATTGTTAATCATAATGGTGTAGCTATATATGTTGGAAAAAATAATCTTCAAAATGATGCGATTACTAATAAATTAGCAAGACGAGACTATCTATGGTTTCATGCGAAAGACATTCCTGGTAGTCATGTGGTAATCTTTGATAATAATCCTAGTGAAGAAACAATAGAAGTTGCATCAATGTTAGCTGCTTATTATTCGAAGTTTAAAAATGAAGAGTATGTTAATGTTGATAGAACGTTAATTAAAAATGTAAAAAAAATATCTGGTGCTAAACCGGGCTTAGTAACTTATACCGGACAAAAAACTGTTAAGCAAAAAATTGATAAAAATCTTATAGGAGAGCTTTTAATGAAATAAAACAATTAACTAGTCAAGGAAGGTGAACATATGAATGATAAATTAGACGTAAAGGCTGGTGTAAAAGACACATTACCGACAGTTTTTGGATATATAGGCATAGGATTAGCCTTTGGAATTATTGCAAGTTCGGTTGGGCTTAATCCTTTCTTTGTTGGAGCGATGTCGTTATTTATATATGCAGGTGGTGCTCAATTCATAACTGTAAGCATGCTTTCTAGTAGTTTTCCTATACTCTCAATTGTCTTAGCAACATTTTTAATCAACTCAAGAATGATATTGATGAGCATGGCAACAGCTCCATTTTTCAAGCGATACAGTGTATTTAAAAATATTATAATTGGTACTTTTTTAACTGATGAGAGTTTCGCTTTAGGAATGAATAAACAAAACTATACTAATGGAAGGTTGACTTATGAATGGTTCAATACTGCAAACCTAGTATCTTATTTTACATGGGTTGCGTCATCGGTACTAGGTGCATTACTAGGTGGAATAGTTAAGGATCCTAAGGCTTTAGGTTTAGATTTTGCGCTAGTAGCGATGTTTATAGGATTGTTATACTTACAAGTTATTTCAGATTTTACTATCAAGAAAAAAGTACAATTTTTAGTAATTATTGTTGTATTCTTCTTAGTATATTTTGGAATGATTTTTATTCCAAGTAATTTATTAATTATAGCAGTTACTTTAATAGGATGTGCGATAGGAGTGGTATTAAAAAATGTTATCTACTAACTATATAATATTAACAATATTAGGATGTTCAATTGTTACTTGGTTATCTAGGGTACTTCCATTCGTATTATTGAAGAAATTCGATTTACCTAAACCGGTTATAGAGTATCTTAGTTTTGTACCGATTGTAATAATGTCGGCTTTATGGTTCAATAGTCTATTTATTCAAAAGATTGGGGAGTTCCCTCAAATTAATTATGAAAATCTACTTGCTTCTCTACCTACGCTATTAAGTGCAATCATTTCAAAGAGCCTCTTGGTGATAGTTGTAGTAGGAATAGTTTCACTAGCAATTGTTAGACTTGTACTTTAAAAATAAAAATTGAGAATTTTAAGAAAATATTATCAAATTAATTTACAACTTAAATATACATGTTTATAGTTTAAATTTTTTCCGATTTATGGTATCATAAAAAGATAATAAAACATAACAGAAGGATACGAAAAATGGAGAAAGGATTATTAATAGTTCTTTCAGGACCTTCAGGAGTAGGTAAAGGTACTGTTAGAAAAAGAATTTTTGAAAGTAATGATGTTGACTTCGAATATTCAATTTCAATGACGTCAAGAGGTATGAGGCCTGGTGAAGTGGACGGGGTTGATTATTTCTTTAAGACAAAAGAAGAATTTGAATCTTTAATTCAACAGGGTGAGTTATTAGAATATGCTCAATATGTCGATAATTATTACGGAACTCCCGTTAAATATGTAAGGGAGACGATGGAAAAAGGAAAAGACATATTTTTAGAAATTGAAGTACAAGGTGCAGGACAAGTAAAAAGTAAAATTCCGGATGCTTTATTTATATTTTTAGCGCCACCTAGTATTGGTGACCTTAAAGAAAGATTAAAAGGTCGTGGAACTGAGAGTGATGAAGTAATAGAGTCACGTATAGCAAAAGCTAAAAAAGAAATTAATATGATGCATTTATACGATTATGTAGTTGAGAATGACGAAGTGGATAAAGCTGTAGAAAGAATTAGAGCAATCATACTTAGTGAGCATTTAAAACGTGAACGTATTGAGATGAAGTATAGAAGAGCATTGTTAGAATTGGAAGAAATGTAGGAGAAAAAAATGTTATATCCAAAATTAGACGTATTAAAATCAAAAGTAAATTCAAAATATATGCTAGTATCATTAGCAAGTAAAAGAGCAAGAGAACTATTTGCAAATCCAGAAACAAGCAAACTAGACAAATACACTTCTCATAAAGAAGTAGGTAAAGCGCTAGAGGAAATTGCTGAAGGTAAAATTTCTGTATTAGGAAAATAGTTTAAATTATTGTTTACAAAATAGTATTTTTAGTGTAAAGTAATATAAGTGTTTTTCTTTGAGTGATCGCGGCAGAAATGCTGAGGAAAGTCCATACTCACACAGGCTGAGATGCCTGTAGTGTTCAACGCTAAACGAAAAAATAAGTTTAGGCACCTTATGGTGACGGCAGAAAATATGACCTAAGTAGTTTTCTATATGGTTATATATCTTGAAAGTGCCACAGTGACGGAGTTCTTATAGAAATATAAGAAGTGGAACGCGGTAAACCCCTTGAGTGAGCAATTCAAATTTTGGTAGAAGCACTTATTCCGCAGAAATGAATGTAGGAATAGGAAATATGTATATATTTAGACAGATGATCACAGCTATTTTTACGAGAGTAGACTAGTCTCGTTTGAGTAAGATAGATACAGAATATGGCTTATGATAAGAAAACAACTAGTTCTAGGGGCTCTTAGGAGCCCCTTTTTTTAAGGAGGAAGAAATGAATTTTAATTTAGTAGCAACAACCCCTATGGGAATTGAAGCGATAGTGGCTAAAGAAGTACAAGAGTTAGGTTATGAAATAAAAGTAGAAAATGGGAGAGTATATTATTCAGGAGATAAGAGAGCAATAGTACGTTCGAATCTATGGTTAAGATGTGCAGATAGGGTTAAAATCGTAGTTGCACAATTTCCTGCGTATACTTTTGAAGAACTTTTTGAAAAAACTAAAGAAATAGAATGGGATAAATATCTTCCAGTAGATGCCAAATTCCCTGTAGATGGACGAAGTCATAAATCTACATTATTCAGTGTTTCTGACTGTCAGTCAATTGTTAAAAAAGCAATTGTTGAGAAAATGAAGAAAAGTTATGGGATAACAGGTTGGTTAACAGAGACAGGAGCTAGATATAGATTAGAAATTATTATGTTAAATGATATTGCAACTATTCTATTAGATACTTCTGGAGATGGACTGCATAAGCGTGGATACCGTGCTAAACAAGGGACAGCACCATTAAAAGAAACATTAGCAGCAGCAATGGTTAAACTTACAAACTGGAAAGGTGAAACACCATTATATGACTTATTCTGTGGATCAGGAACATTATTAATAGAAGCAGCTATGGCAGCACAAAACATGGCACCTGGAATTAATAGAAACTTTGACTTTGAAAAATGGCCATGGATGCCGAAAAGTCTTGTTGATGAAGAAAGAAATAAGGCAGAAGATCTTATTGATTATGATAAAGAATTAGAATTATATGGTTCTGATATTGATCCTAAAATGATAGCGACTGCTGAAAATAATGCTGAAGAAATCGGATTAGCGGGAGTTATTAAGTTTAAACAGATGTCAGTTTTTGATTTTGTAGCGAAGAAGGAAACTGGTTGTGTAATTGCGAATCCACCATATGGCGAACGTTTAGGTGAGAAAAAAGAAGTAGAAGCTATGTATAAATTTTTAGGAACGGAACTTAAAAATAAGAAACATTGGTCACTTTATTTATTAACATCTCATAAAATGTTTGAACATTTATACGGGAAAAAGGCAACGAAAAGAAGAAAGTTATTTAACGGTTCCATTGAATGTACCTATTATCAATACTGGGGAGAAAAATTAAGATAACATTTGACAATTATAAAAATATATCATAAAATAAGGATGTAAGTAGAGTTATATACAAAAAGAAAAGAGGTTGAGTTTATGCATTTAACAAAAAGTACGGAACAAGCAATCTGTATAATGGTGATGTTATACCTTCAAGATAGGCATGTTTTCTTGAATTCTAAGGAAATTAGTCAGCGTTTAAATATTTCTCCAACATATCTGAAAAAAATTATGAGAAAATTGGTTGTCAATGATTTAGTAAAAGCTAATACGGGTATTGGCGGGGGATATAAATATAAATCAAATAAGAAAGTTACTTTATACGATATATATGTAGCACTTAATGATGAAGTAGAAATTTTTGCATTAAAAACAGATTATGTTTCAAAAATTTTCGAAGGAGCCCTAGCAGTAGATAAACGTTATAGCAAATATCTGAAAAAAGTAAATACAGTCAATAAAGCTATAAAGTCTTCTTTAGAGGATATTACAATAGAAAGCTTAGTTGAGGATATTCTAGAAGAAAATTCTAAAATAAGACTAGACTGGAATAATTGGGAAGATGAATTTGAAAGGGTAAATGTCTTCTTTAAAGGATAAAAAAATACGGTTATGAAATTTCATAACCGTATTTTTTATTATAAAGCAGCAGCGAATGCTTCGATAAACTTATCAATATTTTCAAAATCTTCGTCTGTATCAGCTTCTATTTCAATTTTAAGATTTTCTGTAGGATTAGTAGCACCAGTTTTAGCGATTTGCTCGTCGAATTGATCTACAGAAACACAATATTCATCATAAATTGTGTCACCAGTTCCGATAACTCCGTAGATTTTTCCTTCATAGTTTTTGTCAGCAAGAGCTTCGAAAAATTCTTCCATTTCCTCAGGTAACTCACCTTCACCATATGTGTAAGTAGCTACGATAAATGCGTCTGCATCATCAAGAAAATCAAAATCTTCCATATCTTCGATAAATAGTTTTTCTAGTTCTAAGCCTTTTTCTTCTTCAAATTTTTCAATCATTAAATCAGATAACATTTCAGTATTACCAGTTAAGCTTGCATAAACTAATTTAATATTCAAAAAAATCCCTCCGTTCTATTTGTATATAAATGATAACTATTCCTTATTATAACGTATTAGAAAAGCTAAGTAAACAAAAATATTTTAGAAAAAAGTTTTTTCGAGAAAAAAATATTGAAAATAAATGAAAATTGTAGTTTAATTATCATTTACATTTCGGAGGTATAATATGAGCTGACTCAAAAGTCTTAAAATTTAACAAAGTTCATATGATAATTCATAGACGCAGTGGTTTATTGATATCTAAATTTGCTTTATAAAAGCTTTTTAGATATCTAAAAAACTGTGCGAGGGTGACTTGACAAAGTCTTGTTTCTTAAGAAATCAAGGTTTTGTCGAGTCACTCTCTTTTTTGTATTCAAATATTATAGTTAAGTATAGTAAGAATATAAAAACTATCTAATTACATTATTAAAATGTAGAAAGTTATTTAAAATATGAGTTAAGAAAACTATAATATGTATATTATTAGTTTTTTTGTTCGCAATATGATAATATAATAAAGGTAAAAATTTAGTAATATATCAAAATTTTGGTCAAAGCATTATTTTGCAATTACGTTAAAATATATGGAGGTACTATGACTGAATTTTTAAAAGAATATGATGTTATTGTAATTGGAGGAGGACATGCCGGAATTGAGGCAGCACACGCCGCTAGTAGAAAAGGTGTAAAAACTTTAATGATTACAATTAATTTAGATACTATTGGTTTTATGCCATGTAATCCGAGTGTAGGAGGTCCTGCAAAGGGTATTGTTGTTCGTGAAGTGGATGCACTTGGTGGACTTATGGGACGCGTAGCCGATAAAACTAATATTCAAAGTAAGATGTTAAATACTGCAAAAGGTCCAGCAGTTCGTGCATTAAGAATGCAATCTGACAAGGTAGAATATCAACTTGAGATGAAGAGAATCTTAGAAGATACTCCAAACTTAGATATTGAGCAAGCAATGGTACGTGAGCTAATTATTGATGATAATAAAGTGGTTGGTCTAAGAACTATGCTAGGTACAGCATATAAAGCTAAGACAATAATCATAACAACTGGTACTTATTTACGTGGTGAAATCGTAATTGGAGATATTAAATATTCTTCTGGGCCGAATCACCAAATGCCATCAATTGACCTTGCAAAACAATTAGAAGAATTAGGTTTTGATTTAGTTAGATTTAAAACTGGAACACCACCAAGGGTTAATGCTGATAGTGTAGATTTTTCAAAAACAGCAATTCAGCCGGGAGATGATGAGGAGCATGCATTTAGTTATGAAACTACAGAATTTGTAAAAGATCAGGTTCCTTGTTGGTTAACTTATACTAATACAAACACGCATGAAATTATTGATAAAAACTTAGGGCGTTCTGCAATGTACTCTGGAGTAATTAAAGGAACAGGACCAAGATATTGTCCGAGTATTGAAGATAAATATGTTCGTTTTAATGATAAGGAAAGACACCAACTTTTCTTAGAGCCAGAGGGAAGAAATACGAAAGAAATTTATGTACAAGGTTTATCAACTTCTTTACCAGATGATGTACAAAGAGACATGGTTCGAAGTATTGCAGGACTAGAAAATGCAGTTATTATGCGTAATGGTTATGCTATTGAGTATGATGCTGTAAATCCAACAACACTTTGGCCAACATTAGAAACAAAATTAATCGATGGATTATTCACAGCAGGTCAAATTAATGGTACAAGTGGTTACGAAGAAGCCGCAGGTCAAGGAATTATGGCAGGTATAAATGCTGCATGTAAAGTACTAGGAGAAGAACCTATGATTCTTGGTCGTGATGAAGCATATATTGGCGTTCTTATTGATGACTTGGTAACAAAAGGAACAAACGAACCATATAGACTTCTAACTTCAAGAGCGGAACATAGATTACTTTTACGTCATGATAATGCAGATATGCGTTTAACGGAAAAAGCTTTTAACTATGGCTTAGTAACTGAAGAAAGATATAATAAATTCTGTGAAAAACGTAGTATGGTAGCTGATGAAATAGAAAGACTTAAGACTTTTAGAATAACTCCAACAGCTGTGACTTTAGAAAAATTAGCGGAGTTAAATAGTGCGGAAATTCGTGATGGAATTTTAGCCATTGATATGCTAAGACGTCCAGAATTATCTCATGCAAATGTACTTTATTTGGCAAATGACGAAACAGTTTTACCTAAAGACGTAGTAGAACAAGTTGAAATCGAGGTTAAATATGAAGGTTATATTAAAAAATCTATTCAACAAGTTGAAAAACTTAAAAAAATGAATGAGATGAAAATACCTACAGATTTAAATTATGATGATGTACCAAGTTTAGCTTTAGAAGCAAGGGAAAAACTAAAAAAAGTTTTACCATTAACCATTGGACAAGCATCTCGCATATCAGGAGTTAACCCAGCGGATATTTCTATTCTATTAGTATACTTAGAACAAAGAAGAGGTATGAATAATGAATAAAGAGCAGTTCTATAATGCTGTGAAAGAAAAGGTAGGTATAGAATTATCAGAACTTCAGAAAGAGCAGTATAGTAAATACTATGATTTAGTTGTAGAATGGAATCAAAAAATTAATCTTACTGCTATTACTGAAGAAGATGAGTTCTATACAAAACATTTCTTTGATTCAATTTCATTAGCATTTTATAAAGATTATTCAAATATTGAAAGTATTTGTGATGTGGGAAGCGGGGCAGGATTTCCATCTATTCCACTGAAAATATTATACCCAAATTTAAAAGTTACTATTGTTGATTCTTTAAATAAACGTATTAAGTTTTTAAATCTAGTTAAAGATGAACTTGGACTTAGTAATTGTAATTTTGTTCATGCTAGAGCGGAAGAATTTGGTCAAAATAAAGAATACAGAGAAAGTTTTGAAATAGTAACTGCTAGAGCGGTAGCAAGATTAAATGTATTAGCTGAGCTTTGTTTACCATTAGTTAAGAAAGATGGTTACTTCTTAAGTTTAAAAGCTCAAAAAGCTGAAGAAGAGACTAAAGAAGCAATAAATGCAATAAAACTTTTAGGTGGAAAACTAGAGCAAGATCTTGAATTTGATATTGAAGGTGAAGAAAGGCATATACTAGAAATTCGCAAAGCCAAAGAAACACCAAATAAATATCCAAGGAAAGCTGGGACACCGAATAAAAAACCATTATTATAGAATATATTAAAGGGGCTGACCTAAAAGACCTAAATTTTAACAAAGTGTATATGAGAATTCATAGACGCAGTAGTTTATTGATATCTAAATTCGCTTTATAAAAGCTTTTTAGATATCTAATAAACTGTGCGGGGGTGACTCTGAAAAATCGATTTCTACGAAATCACGATTTTTGAGTCACTCCCTTTTGTATATACTTTAATGAGATAAAAAAAAGAAAAAAGGAAGAAATTTTCAAAAAATTCTTTACTTTTTTTTGATTTTATATTATTATATTTATTATATTAAAAACAACCAAAAAAGGAGGATATATATGTCAAAAAGAGTAAAGGATTTTCTTAATATAATTTTAAATGGAACTGCCTTAGGAGTGGTTGCTGCATTAATTCCAAATGCTGTTTTAAGTACATTATTTAAGTACTTGGGAACCTTATTTGCACCAAATGTATTCACTACACTTTCACAAGCGATGTATTTATTACAATTTTCTGTACCAGTTTTAGTTGGTGTAATTGTAGGGCAAAGTTTAAAATTCAAACCTTTAGAGTCATCAGTATTAGGTGCTACAGTCTTAGCAGCTAGTGGATCATTAACTTTTAATGCTCAAACAAAAGCGTGGACTGGAGTTCCAATGGGAGATTTATTTAATGTAATGTTAATAGCGGCAATTGGAGCATTGGTATTAGCTTATGTTAAGGATAAATTTGGATCTGTTACTATTATTTTCTTACCAATAACTGGGGGATTAGTAGCAGCATTAGGATTAGCAACGTTACCATATACTAAGAGCCTAACGAAACTTTTAGCATCAATAATTTTTGAATTTACAACATTACAACCAGTTTTAATGTGTATATTAATAACTATGGCATTTTCATTCTTAATCGTAACACCTGTATCAACAGTAGCGATGGGAATAATTTTATTCACGAATGAAAACTATGTAGGAGCTGGGGCAGCTACATTAGGGTTAGTTTCAGCAGCTGCTGTACTAGCAATTGGTACATATAGAGCGAATAGTAAAGGAGCTAGTGTTGCTATCATACTAGGAGCAATTAAACTTATGATGCCTAACTGTGCACGTAAGCCACAGTTATTCTTGACTATTTTAACAACAGCAGCAGTTACAGGTCTATCTGGGTACTTCCTAAAAATTCTTGGAACTCATGAGAGTGCAGGGTTCGGAATCATTGGATTAATCGGACCTACAAAATCATACTCTATGAATGGTGGAAACTTACTTCCAATTCTGTTAGCATTCTTTGTAATTCCGTTTGTAGTTGCATTCTTAGCTGATAGACTTTATTCAGATGTATTAAAACTATATAAACCTGAAGCATATAAACCAGAAAACTTATAATAAATTAAAAGGTGCTGACTCAAAAGCCCTAAATTTTAACAAGGTTTATATGAAAACTCATAAACGCAGTGGTTTATTAATATTTAAATTCGCTTTATAAAAGCTTTTTAGATATCTAATAAACTGTGTGGGGGTGACTCGACAAAATCGATTTCTTCGAAATCTCGATTTTGTCGAGTCACTCCCTTTTTTTATGTGAAAATCACAGAGATAACATTGACAAAGTAATTTTGTAATTATAAAATTATAGTAGAAAATATATTAAGGAGAATGATTATGAAAATTTTATTTGCAGGAGCTGGGGCACTAGGTTCAAGATTTGGGTATATGTTATTTAAAAATAATGAGGATGTGACTTTTGTCGATACTTGGGAAGAACATGTTGAAAATATAAGAAATAAAGGATTAAAAGTAATAATTGATGAGGTTGATTTAGGAAACTTCTATATTCCAATATATAAACCAGAGCAGATAACAGGGAAGTATGATGTTATATTCATAGCTACTAAATCAATGCAGTTAAGACCAATGTTAGAAAGTGTAAAACATCTTTTTCATGAGAATACTAAAATTATTTGTATATTAAATGGTCTTGGGCATGTGGAAACGTTAAAAGATTATGTAAAAGAAGAAAATATATTAATTGGTGTTACAGTATGGACTAGTGGTCTTGGAGGACCAGGAATATTGGAAGCCCATGGAACAGGAAAAATAGAATTTAAACAGGTTAAAGAAGTTAATTTAGAAAGGACGTTATCTTTAGTAGAAAGATTTAACGATGCTGGACTAAATATTAAGTATTCAGCTGACACTTATCAATCAATCTGGCATAAAGCTGGATTAAATTGTGTCCTAAATTCATATTGTACTTTAATTGATTGTAATATTAATCAGTATGGTAATTATGATAAGAATTTAGAATTGACAAGAGCAGTTTTGAATGAGGTAACAGCTGTAGGGAGAGCAGAAGGTATTGACGTAAAACAAGAGGTTATTGAAAAAAATATAGAAAATCTATTCTCATTAGAAACTGGAGGAGCACACTATCCTTCACTTTATCAAGATATGAAAAATGGTCGCCTTACTGAGATTGATTATCTAAATGGAGAAGTATCAAGATTAGGAAAAATTCATAATATTCCAACTCCGGTCTGTGATGTTATTACATTAATGATTCACTCTAAGGAGTTCATCAATAATAATAAATAATAGTATTATAAAAGGGATGCTAAAAGGCTCTGAGTAGAGAAATATCAATGTTTTACTTGTATTTTTCTGTTAAAAAAGGTATAATAGTTCGTATGTTCAATTTGTCTATTATTGAATAGGAGGAAAAGATATGTCATTAGAAATTAATAATGAATTTGGTCATGTTTCTATAAGTGATGATGTTATTGCATCAGTAGCAGGTGGAGCAGCGGTAAGTTGCTACGGAATTATAGGAATGGCTAGTAAAAATCAAGTTAAAGATGGAATTACAGAAATTTTACGTAAAGAAAATTACGCAAAAGGAATTAAAGTAAAAAAAGACGAAGATAAACTTGTTATTGATTTATATATCATTGTTATGTATGGAACAAAAATTTCAGAAATAGCTAACAATGTTCAATCTTCAGTTAAATATCAAATAGAAAAAACACTAGGTGTTAAAGTAGATGAAATTAACATTTACATTCAAGGCATCAAGGTAAATAAATAGGAGGAAAGATAGTGGAGAAAATTAACGGACTTGTTTTAGCTGAAATGATCGACTTAGGATCAAAAAATTTAGCTAAAAATGCAGAAAAAATAAACGCATTGAACGTTTTCCCTGTACCAGATGGTGATACAGGAACAAATATGAATCTTTCGATGTCATCAGGTGCAAAAGAAACAGCTGCAAATGTTGTTGAAAATATCGGTGAATTAGGTAAATCTTTTTCTAAAGGTTTATTAATGGGGGCACGTGGAAACTCTGGTGTTATCCTTTCTCAACTATTTAGAGGGATGTCTCAACACATAGCTGATAAAAAGGAAGTTAATGCAAAAGAATTTGCTGAAGCTATTCAAAACGGTGTAAGTATTGCATATAAAGCGATAATTAAACCAGTAGAAGGAACAATCCTAACAGTTGCACGTGAAGCAGCAGAAGCTGGACTTAAAGCAGCGGAAAATACTTCATCAGTAGTTGAAGTTATGGAAGCTATTTATTTTGAAGCGCAAGCGTCACTAAAAAGAACACCTGAATTATTACCAATATTAAAAGAAGTTGGTGTAGTAGACTCAGGTGGTCAAGGTCTTGTTTGTGTATATCAAGGATTTGTTGCTGCACTAAAAGGTGAAAAAATCGAGGGTCTAGAAGCGGTAGAAACTAATGTTGTTGACATGCAATTCGAAGATGATCATGATATGGATTTCATGAGCCCAGAAGATATAGTGTACGGATTCTGTACAGAATTTACAGTGCGTCTTAATAAAGAGAAAAAAGAATTTAATGAAGATAAATTCCGTGAAGATATGAGTAAATTTGGGGATTCATTATTAGTTATTTCTGATAGTGAGTATGTAAAAATTCACGTTCATACAGAAACTCCAGGAGATGTGTTCAACTATGGACAACAGTACGGAGAACTTATCAAAATTAAATCTGATAATATGAGAGAACAACACCGTGAAGTTCTTAGAAAACAAGAAGCTAAACAAGCAACTGCTCCAAAAGAACTTAAAGAACAAGCGATGATTTCTATTTCTATGGGAGCTGGATTAAGTAAAGTTCTAACTTCAATGGGAGTTGATTATATCGTTGAAGGTGGACAAACGATGAATCCATCTACTGAAGATATTATGAAAGCTATAAAAGAAGTTAACGCTAAAAATATCTTTATTTTCCCTAATAACAAAAACATCCAACTTGCAGCAAAACAAGCTGCTGAGTTAGCAGAAGAAAATGTTTTTGTTGTTGAGAGTAAAACAGCACCTCAGGGGCTTGCAGCGGTAATGGTATATAATCCACAAGCAGCTGCTGAAGAAAACTTTGCAAATATGCAAGAAGTTTTATCTACAGTAAGTACTTTAGAAGTTACTCATGCTGTTCGTGATACTAATATTGAGGGTGTTGAAATTAAGAAAGATGAATTTATGGGAATTAGAGATGGTAAGATTGTAGTTTCTAATCTATCACTTAATGCAGTATTAGAAGAATTATTAGAAAAATCACTTGATGAAGATTCTGAAATTGTTACACTTTACCTTGGTGAAGAAAGTACAGAAGAATATACTGATTTCTTAGAACAATTAATCGAAGAGAAATATCCTGATGTAGAAGTTGAACTTATTGAATCAGGGCAACCAGTATACCCATATATTATTGGGGTTGAATAATAATTAATTGTAATGTTAAAAAAGTAGCATTAGTCTAAAACGGATTAATGCTACTTTAAAGTTGATAGAGTAAAATATCAATATACTAATCATAAGACATTAAAGTAAAATAGATTGTGATTGGAAAGGAGAAAACATGGTTGATATAATTATTGCATTATTATTAGCTGCAGGTGCGTACCTAGGATACAAACGTGGGTTAATTATGCAAATTTTTTATCTAGGAACTATTGTAATAGGCTATGTAATATCAATGTTATTCAGTTCAAGATTAGCATATTTATTTACAAGTATGATACCAATTCCAACTGATGTTACAGATGGTTTAGAAGGAATATATAAAGGATTAAATATTCCAACTGCATATTACCGAATAGTTTCATTTATTGTATTATTTATTGTAATTCGATTAATAATACAAATTCTAGCTCAAACATTAGGAGTTGTTAGAAAATTACCGTTAATAAAAATAACGGATAGATATTTAGGTGCTATTTTAGGATTTGTGGAAATCTATTTAATAGTTTTCGTTGTATTATATCTAGTAACGGTATTGCCTACACCAGACTGGAAGATAGCAATATTTAAAGATTCAGTGCTGCCAGACTATATAATACAAAACACACCAGTGTTATCAAAACAGTTTATTAGTTTATTCTTTAATAAATAATTGAGAAATTCGGAGTACGTAAGGTACTTCGAATTTTTGTGTCTGGAAAGTAAGCTTTTAATCGAAAGAAATTGTTTAATGCTTGTATTTAGTGTATAATAGTTTGTGTTATAAAAAGATAAAGCATGTAAATATAGATAGAAGGAGTGAGATTAGATTGAATAAAATTACTCAAAAGAAACTTAATTTAGACTTAGTTTTAAAAGATATAGAGAAATATTGTTTCTCAGAGTTATCTTATGAAAAAATAAAAAATTTAGAATATATAACAAATTATGATAAGTTAGTAGAAGTTCATAAAGAAAACGAAGAAGGATATGACCTACTAAGAAAATATCCAAATGAATTTAAATTAAAAATATTTGATTATAATGCTAGTGTTAAGAAAGCTAAAATTGATAGTGTCCTTTCAGAAAAGGAACTTTTCCATATATTAAGAAATATTATAACTTATGATAGATTTTCTAGAAGATTTGAGAATATTAAATTACAAGAACATGCTAACTATTCTAGTTTAACAAAGTATGTTATTAAGCTAGATGATTTTAGTAATCTTGAAAGATATCTAGATAGAATAATAGATGAGGACGGTTATATAAGACCAGACGCTTCATTGGAACTGAAAAATATCAAAGTAAATATTTCTAAGTTGAAAAATAAAAGTGATCAAATTTTAAAAAATATACTTAGATCTAATGTTAAAAAATTAACTGAAGCAATTGTTACAAAGAGAAATGACCGTGATGTTATTTTAGTAAAACCAGAATATAAAAATGATTTTGGTGGAATTATCCATGATGAGAGTGCTTCAGGTAATACTTTTTATGTTGAACCAAAAGAAAATGTAGAGATTAATAATGAAATCGGAATACTAAAACGTAAAGAAAGAGAAGAAATACTTAGAATTTTAAAAGAAGCTTCAGAAGTTATTAAAGAAAAAGCTGATGAACTTATAAATTCACTTTGGAATTTCTCACAAATAGAGTTTATTTTTTCAAAAATGAACTTTTGTGCTAGAAATGGCTTTAATAAACAAAACATAGTAAATTCACAAGAACTTAATCTAAAGAAAGCATATAATCCATTAATTGATAAAGATGTAGTTGTAAAAAATGATGTTATTCTAGACAATAAAGGAAATTCACTAATAATAACTGGTCCTAATACTGGTGGTAAGACTGTAATCTTAAAAACAGTTGGATTATGTGTGTACTTATCACATTTAGGATTTTACATACCAGCTCTAGAGGAATCAACAGTCGGATTTTTTGAAGATGTATTTGTAGATGTGGGAGATGAGCAATCAATCGAGAATAACTTATCTACTTTTTCTTCACATATGACTAATATAATTGATATATTAAATAAAACAAATAATAAGAGTATTATTTTATTAGATGAATTATGTTCAGGAACTGATCCAAGTGAAGGTGCTGTGCTATCAATTGCATTATTAGAAAAATTCAAAAATCTAAATGCAACGATGTTATGTACAACGCACTACCCAGAAATTAAAAACTATTGCTTCGAATCAGAGTATTATAAAAACTCATCTATGGAATTTGATTTTGAGAAATTAAAACCAACCTATAGATTTATTATAGGGTTACCAGGGAAATCTAATGCAATTAACATTTCAGCAAAATTAGGTTTGGAGCAATCTATTATAGAAGAAGCAAGTTCGTTATTAGAAGTTAATATAAAAGAGAATAATCTTTTTATAGATAAACTATCGGAAAGCATTAGAGAATATGATTATAAATTAGAATATATAAATAAAAGTTTAGATGAAATTGATGATGTTAAAGAAACTCTTGAATCTAATCTACAGAAATATGAAGAATATAAAGAAAGTCTGTATAATGATTTAAGTATAGAATTAAATAAAGAAATAGAAGAGAAAAAAGAAGAGATCCTTGAAATTTATAGAGAATTTAAAGACAATACTTCTTTAAAACAACATGAGCTTAATGACTTACTTCATTCTATGGATAAGAGTAAGAATAAAGTAAAATTACAAAGAAAATTAGAAAGTCAACCTAAGTTTAATAATAGTGAAATACAGGTTGGTGATGATGTTCTTGTTTTAAGTTATAATCAAAGAGCAACTGTATTAGAAATCTCAGGAAATACCCTACAAATTAAAATGGGGGCTATGAAACTAAATATTAAGAAAAAAGAAGTTAGAAAAATTGATAGTGAACCAGAAGTTGCTAAACGTTATGTAAGCACAAGTAGTGTAAGTAGTAAAAAAGTGGGTATTGATATTAATGTAATAGGATTAAATACAGAAGAAGCCATAAGAGAAATTGAAAACTATATGGATAAAGTAATACTGCAAGGTTATGACACGTTTACTATTATTCATGGTTTGGGATCTGGTATACTACGAAAAAATATCGGAGAATACCTTAAAAATAACAGATATGTAGCTAGCTATAGAACCGGAGGGCAAAACGAAGGTGGAATGGGAGCTACTGTGGTTGAGATGAAATAAAAGGGGATGATCTAAAAGTCCTAAATTTTAACAAAGTGTATATGATAACTCATAGACGCAGTGGTTTATTGATATCTAAATTCGCTTTATAAAAGCTTTTTAGATATCTAATAAACTTTGCGGGGGTGACTCGACAAAATCGATTTCTCCGAAATCACGATTTTTGAGTCACTCCCTTATTTTTTATATATCCAATATCTTAGTGTAATTCTAGATTCTTCTATTACCTCGTTTTCTAAAATACCACCACATGATTCAATAGTGCGTTTTGAAGCAATATTATTTTTATCACAGGTAACTAAAATTTTATCAAGACCAAGTGAAAACAAAAATTCAGAAGTGTAGGTTAACATTTTCTTTGCATATCCTTTTCTACGTTCTGATTTTCTAACACTGTAACCTATATGACCACCAAAGTTTAAAAGATAATCATTAAGTTCATGTCTACCGTTAATAATACCTACAATTTTGTCATTATCTAGTGCAAAGAAAGTATGTGCAGTAACAAATCTTGGAGTGACTGTTTCTTTATACTTAGTATTTTCTGTAAATTGTACCCATTCAGGGATAGATAAAGCAGTCATATTTGCTGCACCGTGGATAGTTTCGTTGTTTAAAATAAACTCATTCTTATAGTCTTCAATTTGTTGAAATGAAACATCGATAGGTTCTTTAAAAGTAATCATAATAAATCCTCCTTGTACTGTATACTTATATAATATCTCAATAGAATTTGATTGTAAATAGTAAAAAGAAAGAAAAATTGAAATAAAAATGAAAAAGTATGAAAATATTATTGACAAGAAATAAAGTTGATGATAGAATAGTAAAAGTCTTCTCAAGAAGAAGACGAACAATCAAAC
>NZ_DBHIUF010000007.1:105911-107924 GCF_057272915.1 Gemella sp. | reverse complement strand
GACACAACAGCGCCAGAAGCACCAGTGATTCAAACAGAGTTAACAGGTAAAGCAGGAACTAAGACACCAGTAGTAGTAGTTGCGGAACCAGGATCTAAAGTTGAGTTATTTGATAAAGATGGTAACAAGATTGGAGAAGCTACAGCAGGTGACGATGGTAAAGCAACAATCACACCAACGAAAGATATTCCAGCAGGAAGCGTAACAGTTAAAGCAACGGATAAAGCAGGAAATCCATCAGAGGAAACAGTTGAATTGGTAACAGCTGTACCGAAAGTAAAAGTCCCTGTAGAGTCATTTGGTAACCTAACTAAAGAGGAACAAGATAAAGTTAAAGAATCAGTGGAAAAAGCTAACCCTGGTAAAACAGTTGTTGTTGAACCAACAGGAAAAGTAACAATCACAGATCCTAAGACAAATACTAATCATGAAATTTCTGAAGAATTAGTGACAACAATTGCTCCTCCAGTTGAAGATATTCCAGAATTCGACGGTGGAGTGAATGGTGAACCAGAAAGACAAGAAGAATTACCAGAGTTCAATGGTGGAGTAAACGGTGAACCAGAAGTTCAACCAGAATTACCAGAATTCAATGGTGGAGTAAACGGAGAACTTCCAGATCCAGTAGAATTACCAAAAGTTCAGTTAATTATCACTAAATGGATCGATGAGGATGGTAGAGAGCTTAAAGCGGCTGATGTGAAAACGCCAAAAGTTTTAGGTGAAGCTAATGAAGCGCTAGAAGCTGGAGAAATTGCAGGATATGTATTCGTTAGAACAGAAACTAAAGACGATGTTGTAACGCATATCTTCAGAAAAGTTACTCCAACATCACCAAAAGTTGATGAAAACATTAAGCCAAAATCAACAGCTAAAGTAGAGAAATCTACTAAACGCTTAGCGAACACAGGTGAAGCTGAAACTAATACAGGACTAGCAGGTTTAGGACTAGGAATTTTAGGAAGCTTACTAGCAGTTGCTAAAAGACGTAGAAAAGATGAAGAGTAAAAATTACTAAATCATCGAAAATAAATCTTTAAAATTGTCTGTTTAGATAATCGAAAAGAGCAAGGAATCCAAGAAAGAATCGAGAGGTTCATTTCTTGGATTTTTTGTGTTTGAACTTCGCGTAGAATAGGGATATTATTAGAAAAAATAATTTTTTTCTAGTATAATAAAGTTAGTAATAGGGTAGAAAAAAATTTTAAAAAATTATAATTAATAAAAAAAGGGGGAGAAAAAATATGGATGAACGCCATAAAAATATTAAACCAATTTATGATTTGGTAGTAAAAAAAGTATTTTGTAACGAGGCGGTGGCATTGCAATTCGTACAGGATATTTTCGATTTACCGGCAAAAAGTGCAAAACTAATTGGTAGCGATAAAATATTTCGAGCTAATAGTAATGTAGAAGATGATTTTAACATAGCTGTTGATATACTTGTTGAACTAGATAACCACGCACAAGTTATAATCGAAGTGCAATTAGCTAAGCAGGCATTCTTCATGAATCGTATCTGGGCGTACCTATGTAAACAAGTTAATGATAATATCGAAAGGTTAAAACAAAACGAAAAAGAAAGACATGCTATTTACAAAAAACTACCACCAGTTTATGTAGCAGCGATAGTAGACAAAAACTACTTTGATGGTGATGATCCTATAAGTACTTTTTTAATCAAAGAAGAAACAAGAAACACAGAACTAAAAATGTATATAGATAACGACATAAAAGAGATGCCATTGTTGAAAATAGTATTTTTAGAACTTAAAAAATACAAACCAGAATTAAAAGAAAGTTATAATAAAGTACGTTGGCTAGAATTTTTCGGCAACAAGCAGTACACAAGTGAACCTGGTGAAGTAATTGACCAAGCCGATGACTTACTTAATGTTAGAAACTGGACTAAGGAGGAAAAAGATATGTATGATGAAAGAACAAGACAATTAGACCATCAATGGGCGACGTATGCTTATGCACGTGAAGAGGGAATTGAATACGGAATGGCAC
>NZ_DBHIUF010000007.1:0-105811 GCF_057272915.1 Gemella sp. | reverse complement strand
AAGAGGGAATTGAATACGGAATGGCACAAGGAATAGAACGAGGACGAGCAGAAGGATGAACTGAGGATATGAGACTGGGAATTCAACAAGCCATTATTAATTTACTACTTCCTAAGAATATGGAAAATTTAGATTTTTATAATTAGAAAATAAGAAAATATTATTAATGTGTTACGAAGTTTATGATAATAGATATGGTTAAGTGTTTATATTTGTGATAAAATATAATCGAAGGATTATAAAATAGGGGGGAGATATTTATGGAAAGGTACATATTTATTGTTATTGTAAGTCTTATTTTTGCTAGTGCGATAAAATGTTTGGTCGATAGTGAGAATAAGAAAGAGTTTCTATTTAGAAGAAGTTATTGTGCTAGTTGTCATCAAGAATTAAAAGCAGGCGACTTAATTCCAATCTTTAGCTATTTATATAAAAAAGGTCGATGCAGTTACTGTAATCAAAAAATTCCATTAGATGTATTTTTATACGAAATTTTTACTTTTATTACTATAGTATTATTTATTATTTTCCAAAATCATTTTATTTTTATTAGTTATATTGAAGTCAGTATATTTATTATTCTTATTTTTTTAGGAATAGAAGATGCGAAATCATTTGAAGTTAATGATGAGTTGTTTTATCTTCTAATTATTTTAAATTTATATTCTATATATATACACTATTATTTATTCAATTTTTTAGATTTTATTTGTCTTATTGTTATTTTTCATATATTATATATTTTCACAAGAGGTGGTTTAGGTTATGGCGATATAAAAGTTTTTTGTGTATTAGCTCTAAATTTAAACTTATTTGAAGGAGTGTATTTGTTAGTTTTCACATTTTTATATGCAGGATTCTTCGCTATTTGGTTAATTATTTTGAAAAAAGTTAAAAGAAAAACGAAACTACCGTTAGTGCCATTCATAGCGCTTAGCTATTTAACAATCATATTAATAAGGGAGGGATTATTATGGTAGTAGGCTACACTATTAAAGAGTTTAGTGAAGAAGATCGTCCAAGGGAGAAATTCAAAAAATTAGGAGCTCTAGCTCTCAGTGATAAAGAGATTCTAGCAATATTATTAAGAACAGGTACAAAAAATCAAAATGTGATTGAGCTTTCCGATATAATTCTAAAAGATATGGGAGGTATTACAAAGTTAAGAGATGCAACTTTAACAGAACTTATGAAACATAAAGGGATAGGTCAGGAAAAGGCGATACACATTCTGGCAAATATAGAGTTTGCAAGAAGAATATACGCAACAAATGTTCTAGATGTGAAGTGTGATAGCCCGCAGTCAATAGCAAATTATCTAAAATCATCTCTAGAGAATTTAACACAAGAAGTTTTCGTAGTATTAGATATTGATACGAAAGGTAATATAATCGAAAAAAGAGAAGTATTTAAAGGTAGCTTATCTATGTCAGTAGTCCACCCAAGAGAAGTATTTAAAGTAGCGATAAAAAACAGTGCTTCAAGCATTGTCTGTGTGCATAATCACCCAAGTGGAGATGCAACACCTTCTATAGAAGATATTAAAACTACTATTAATCTAATGGAAGTTGGAGAGATAGTTGGTATAGAAATGCTAGATCATATTGTAGTGGCTAAAAAAGGATATGTCAGTATTAGAAAAGTATTGAATTATTTAGCAGTAGAAAATATAGATTATAAATACGAAGATGTTACAGGTGAACAATTAAAATATATACTGAGAAAATATAAGGTTGTAGGGGAGTATTAAAAGGAGGAAGTGTAGAGAGTTTTTATTTTGTCTAAACTGATTGATTTTGACTAGTTAAAAAAGAAAAACCGTCAGTAATTAGTTACCAACGGTTACGATCACTAAGTTCTAGTTAAGATTTGCGATAGATATAATTAAGTATCTATGTTAGTAACTTAATTATAATATAAAATATCAAGTGGATCAACTTTTTAGTTATAAAAAAGAAAAGAGTACCTCGTATTGAGATACTCTTAATATGATATTGATGCTGATGTTTCACAGCGAATAATGATATTGTTGTGGATGTTTCACCACTAATTTATATTAATAGTATCTCATTTTTTTATTTATTTGTCAAATGTTAAAGTAAATCTTTCTTATTCTGTTTTCTATAAGATTCATTGATTCTTCTGAAATTGTAATATTTCCAGCACTTTCAAATTTTGAAACTGGTGTCAGTTTTCTTTTGTCTATAGTTTGTATCATATTCACACAAGCATAACTATCTTTATTTTTATATTTCTTATATTTTTCTATACCTTTAAAGTGTTGGTCTTTAGATTCTAAGAATTCTTTATTTCCTTTTTTTAATTTATATAATGCCTTGGTTATTAATTCTTCGGAATAGTTGTTTATATTTTTTTGAATATCGTCAGTCATAATTCCATCATTTGCTATTAATAATTTCGTTACATAATTTTTAAAATCATTAAGATTGTTAGGTCTTGAAGCATCGATTTCAGAAATATATTCCTTGGATTTTACTTCCCATTTAGATATCAACTCATCGATTTTATTAAGGTGATACTTAGAATTTTTAAAATAAATATTATCATAAGGATTTAGTTCTTGATAATATTTATTGTTTTTTGAAGACAGTGGAACTACTGTGATTGTACTCTTTGTAACCTTATCGTATTTATCTAATACAATAGCAAAATGGTTACCACTCAATTCAGAACCAATATTAACTCCAAATTTCACATACACAATTGTTCCTCGTTTAAACTTTGGAAAGAACTTAGTATTTTTCCCTTGAGCCTCTTTATAAAATTGTTTAGCTTTAAATAAAACTGATTCTGGAAGATATTTGAATTTATACTGATGATATTCCATGACACTTACAAATATTCTTTGAGCTTCTTTAAATATTGATTTCATTATTCCTTCCTTTCTAAAACTTCCTTCTTAACTCAACAACTCGTCCTAAAATTACTACTGGTTTTGTTACTACTTCTTCATTTGAAAAGTACATAGGTGAGTATTCTGAGTTATTAGATATTAGTATTATTCCATTATCAAGCTTTTCAAACTTCTTACAAGTGACCTCATCCCCATTTACTAGAGTGATCACCACATCTCCATTGTTAGCTGTTGATTGTTTCCTTACTATAACAGTATCTCCATGATTTATATCTGGTTTCATGCTGTCACCTTTAATTCTAAGTCCAAAGAATTCACCTTGGTTTTTCCACGATTGAGGTACTTCCTCATAGTCTAGGATTTCTTCAACAGCTGAAATAGGTATTCCTGCTGCAACTGTTCCTAATACTGGAATCTTTAGGCCTTGTGGGGTTTGAGGTCCAGTATTTTCTATTCTTTCATATCTAGGTACATTGTATCCTAATAACCATGCTTCTGTAATGCCAAATACTTTTGATAATAAGAAGATTTTTTTGTTATCTGGATTCGATTTACCATTTACATATTGAGATAAGTGACTTTTAGAAAATTTTATATTATATTTCTGTTGAAATGGTTTAGCTAAATTAAGAACATCTATTTGTCTTAATTTTTTTTCTTTCATTATTTGATTTATTCTTTCAGTAGAAGTCGCCATAAACTTCACCTCCTGTTAGATTCATAATATCATGATTTTAATAAAAGTTCAAAGAAATTGAACTTTCTTGTTAGAAATTAGAAAATGTTAGTATATAATAAAATTAAGTTCGAGTATTTGAACTTACAAAATAGAAAGAAGACAAAATGAAATTCAATTATATAAAATAATAAGTATAGATTTATTAATATGATAATTTTTTAAAACAAAATATAAAAATTGATTTTCTAGTAGAAATATAGTAGTATAAAGGAAGGTGATTCACTACCTATATTTCAAATGTGAACGTTAAGCTAGGAATTTTTCCTAGCTTTTTTGTATGGAATATTTTTAATGGGTGAAGAATTCTAGAATAAGGGTATTTGAGGTGCAAACAATTTGAAAAATTATAGAAAGATTAATATTTCAAAATCTTTGCTTTTCTACTTCATCTATGTTAAAATATAATCATAAAAGAGAGAGCCGTTTTAAAGACGGTGGCTTGTAAAATAGTTTTAAATAACCATCTAACCAACCAAAGCTAAAGATGGTTATTTTTTATTGTCTTTTTTTAACGCTACAATACAAACACTAACTACTGAAACAATCAATAGATTTATTCCAATAATCGTCTGTACAATTTCGTAAGCTGACAACTTGCTACTCCTTTCTTCAAGATTTTAGTGTATGCGAGCATAGCACCATCCCCTTTCATATTGAAGTAGCCACCACCTTTAATGAGAATTTTTAAACTCTCTAACTTCTCTCTCCAATTTTGATTATATCAAATTAAACGGTGATTATCAATAACTTATAAATATACGTAATATAATAAATTTAAAGGATAAATATAGTGTTACAGTGAATGTTAAAAAAATTCATTTACTATAGTTTTACTGAAGTTATTATATCAAAAAAGTGGTTTTGATGAGAAAATAATTTTGTAAATGTATATAGGTATAGAAAAGAGAAGACATGTATTTTTTTAGTTTCAGTTAAACGATTAGTTTTAGGTTAAATTCTTTTATATTTGAACTGGAATTTAATTTAAGAATTAATAAATTCTAAAAACAACCTTGAATTTTCAGAAAAAACATTGACTAGCAATTTTTTATTTGATATAATTTCTATAATTTAACAAACGTTAATTGGATTTTATGTTGAGTGGAAAGTTAATCTATAGATTGAATTATTTTAGAATATCAAATATTAAGAAAGAAATTGATTGGCTTCTATGAGCAATTGATTTCTTTTTATTGTATTTAGATTTTTAAAGGATATTTATAAAATGAAAACTGAACATTTAAATAGAAGGACTCAACTAAGGAGTGGGAAATATGAGGAAATTATTATTTGCGGTAGTTTTATTTCTTATTACAGTAGTCTCAGGGATTAATATTTATTTTTCATATCAAATTAAATATGTTGTTGATGCCCTTACTACTAAAAATGAGCAATTATTCTACAATCAAATTATATATTTATCTGTAATTATAATACTAATGCTTATATGTGAATATTTACGTCAAATTTTAGATACTATTTATCTAAATAAAGTTGGGTTTAATATTCATAGAACACTTGCGGGTAGTTTACTTAGTAACAAACTAGATACAAAGAGTAAAAATTTATTATCTACTGTAAATAATGATATTGAAATGGTAAAAGATCAATATTATAATACGATTTTTTCTTTGTATCAAGGAATGGTTTATTTTATTTTTGCTACAATAGCGTTGTTCAAATTAGATGTAACAACAGCATTTTGGGTTATAGGATTGTCACTATTTCCGATTGTAATTCCTAACCTATTCAAATCATATTTGAAAAATGTTCAAAACAGTATTTCTATACAAAAGGCTAGTTATAACGATAAACTTGAAGATTTTTTAGAAGGGTTATTAGTTATTAAGAATAGTGATTCGGCTAATATATTTTATGAAAAATTACTTAATGAATATAAAAAAATAAATAAACTTGTTAATAGAAAGAATATTTTAGCATCACTTGTAAATGTCTTAACAGGATTAGTATTTTATGCTACTATTATTGCTATTTTATATATAGGAGGTCGTCAAGCTCTGTTAGAAAATACTAGTGTAGGGGATATAGTATCTATTTTTACTATTTCTGCAGAGTTAGTAATGCCTGTTAATTTGATAACAGCTTCTATAGCTAATATAACATCGGTAAAAGATATAAAGAGGGAATTAGATTCTAAAGAGAAGTTTGAATATATAGATAGTCATAAAATTATCGATTTTAAAAATATAGAAGTTCGAAATGAAAGTTATAAATTTAATAATAGAGAAATTTTTAGTAATTTTTCAGCTAGGTTTGAAAAGGGTAAAAAGTATTTAATTCAAGGAGATAGTGGAAGCGGAAAATCGACGTTAGCATTACTATTAACGAAAAACCTTGAAGGATGCAACATATTTTTAAACGGAAAAAATATTAATAGTTATGAATATAACACAATTCAGAAAATAATAACTTATGTTCCTCAAGATAGCTTTATATTTGTAGGTACGATTATCGATAATCTTACTTTTTATAAAAATATAGAAGCGGATAAAATAATGACTTTAATAAAAGAAACTAGATTAGATGACAAAATTAAAGAAGCTTCTGATTTGATTAATACTACGTACGATAAGAAAAAATCAAATTTATCTGGTGGGCAAAAACAAAGACTAGCATTAATTAGGGCTATATTACAGGAAAAACAGGTTATAGTTTTAGATGAAACATTATCAGGATTGGATAAAGATACATACATCTTAGTTGAAAAATTACTATTAAGCATGAAAGATAAGACTTTAATTCATATTTCACACAGATCTTATCCAGAAACTTTGAGAATGTATGATGAGGTGTATGTAATGGGGGAAAGGGACTGAACTAAAAGTCCTAAATTCTAAAAAAGTTTATATGAGAACTCATAGACGCAGTGGTTTATTGATATTTAAATTTGCTTTATAAAAGCTTTTTAGATATCTAATAAACTTTTCGGAGATGACTCGATAAAATCTCTTTCTCCGAAATCACAATTTTTGAGTCACTCCCATAATATTTTAAAATATAGATATAGGAGAGTCTAATATGCTAAATAGAAATTTTAAGTTATTATGGTTATCACAGATAGTTAGTTCAATTGGAAATAAATTGACTATATTTGGATTTCCATTAGTAGGAATATTCATTTATGATACTACGGTATTAGAAACTTCTATGATTACAGTAATGTCGTTTTTACCGAGCTTACTTTTTGGAACAATAATAGGTGTTGTTGTAGATAGGGGGGATAAAAGGAAAATAGGGATTTTTACAAATATAATTTGTTTTGTTATTTCTATAATATTATTTGTATTTTCTATTTTTAAAATATTACCACTGTGGGGGTTTTACATTTTAATTTTCTTATTGAATACATTCTTATTATTTGGGAGTATATCTTTTTATAGTCAAATTCCTATGGTAGTAGAGAAAGAAAATCTAAAGAAAGCAAACTATAAAATGGAATTAAGTAATAGTATTATTGATACTGCTGCTCCAAGTGTTGGGGGAATTATATTTGGTTTATTTTCTGCTCCATTTATTTTTATAATAGATGGGATAACATTTGTGCTAGCAAGTTTTTGTCAGATATTACTTCCAGGTAATATAGAGAAAGATAGAGTAAAAACAAAAAAGAAATCGATAGTTCACATAAGAGAAGCATATAATTATGTTTTTAATAATCAAATATTATTTAAATTGGCGATGAGTTACTTTGTATTGGTATTCGGTATAGGTATTTTTCAGTCGATTCAGTTTTATTACTTAAGTAAGGTTTTAAATGTTGCTCCATATACAATTGGGATGATTATAAGCGTAGGGAATATAGGTCTTGTAGTAGCATCGATAAGTTCTTTAAAAATATCTGATACTATAGGAATGGGGAAAACTATAATATTATCATTTATTTTATATGCAGTGGGTTTCACTCTTTATTATTTAAGCAGTGAAGAGAGTACATTATCTTTATTTATTGCAACTATGTGTATAGGAGCAGCGATGCCTTTATATAATGTGAATGCTACCACAATAAGACAAAGCAATGTTGATTTATCAATGTTGGGAAGTGTTTCTGCTATTTGGAGAATTTTTGGAAGAGGACTTATTCCACTAGGAGCGACAATAGGTGGAGGTATTTCAACATATTTTTCGGTAGAAATTGCGATATTAATATCGGTTATTATAGTTTTATTAGGTTTGTGTATAGTATTATTTTCTGATGAATTAAAAAAATACACGTAACATTACATCACAAATATTTTGAATGTGTTTTATAAAATGGTATAATATAATCGAATAAGTATAAGTAATTATATTGTATTAGTTAATAAAATAATTTTAAAAGGGAGGAGGAGAAAAATGAATAAGCTTAAAGATTTAGGTTTGGTGGTATTGCAAGTTGAAGTAGTAGGCTTCTTATTTATAGCGATGAATAAATATTTAACTAACACTACAAGCTTTTTACCTGAAGCTTTCACTCAAGATAAAACAGATATTAAGGCATATAGTTTAGCTGCATTGGCGTTTATGATATTAGGTATTGCTCAATATTATGTAGTTGACTTATATGACAAAATCAACTGGAAAAAAGCGAGTGTAATTGAATACTTGGTAGAGGTAGCAGGAGTTTTACTAGTATTTATCTATTTACAATTTATAGATAATCTAGTTAAGTTTGCATTTCTATTTGTGTTAGTTTCATTTCTATTTATAATGAGATATTTATACTTTTATAAGAAATTTGCATAAGTTTATACTTTTGAGCAAAGTCTGGAGGAAAACACTGTTCAAAGTGTAGAAATTTTTAGTTTAAAATTTTAATTTGGAATGTAGGTATTCAATATAATTGTTGTGCTATTGTTGCTAGATTTTATAGGGGAAAATAAAAAAGCGGGGGTGACTTAAAAATCTTGATTTTTGAGTCACTCCCATTTTGTTTAATCTATTTAATAAATCATATTACTGTACTTTTAATTCTACACATTCTGTTAGTTGTTTTTTGATTTCTTCTTGTATATGGTGAGAAATCATTATTAAGGTTAACTTGTTGTCAGCTAAGATATTGTTTTCTATCTGTACTGCTGTTCTTTCATCTAATGCTGAGGTTGCTTCATCAAGAATTAAAATTGGATAATTTCTAATTAAAACTCTCGCAAGAACTAGTCTTTGCTTTTCCCCTCCTGATAGGATTTCTCCCATATTAGCTAGGTTGTGATTTAAGCCGTCAGGTAAAGCTTTAACTCTATCAGCTAAACAAACTTTTTCCAATATTCTCCATATTTCTTCATCTGAATAACTATCATCTAAAGTGATGTTATATCGAATTGAACCGCTGAAAATAGATGTTTGTTGACTCACATATCCAATCTCTTTTGAGAAGTTAATATCATCTTGTATTTCAAGAGGATTTCCATCGATTAATACTTTATCTTGGTTGGATTGTAATTTTCCTAGTAGCAACTTGATTATAGTAGATTTTCCAGAACCACTTTTACCGATTACGGCATATTTTCCACCTTTATTTATATTAAAGTTGAAATTTTTAATGACATGGTTATCTCCGAAACTATAATTAAAGTTTTTAAATTCAATATTTTCTTCAACGTGTGGATAAAGTGTTTCTTTAGCAGTTGATTTAGTTATAACGCTATTTAATATTTCTTTTGTACCGATTACCTTAATATACAGATCAACCAATTGATTGATAGAAGTAAGGTATATGCCTAGTATAGTAGATACCGAAGCTATCGTTCCTATAGTTAATTCATTTTTTAAAACTAAGTAAATCGCAAATATAAAAATTAATAATTCAAGTAACTTCTCGATACTTTGTAAAGTTAACTCAGCAAATGCCATTAATTTAGAAATACTATACTGTTGATCTTCTTTTTGAATTTGACTAGCTTTAACATTTTTTGAGAATAAATTTATCTTACCGATATTTTTTAAATCTTCATAACCTGTTAAATATTCCTTTAAAACTCCAGAGAATTTCCCTGATAAAATTGATAAATTTGTATATCCTACACTAATTTTATTACCGAACTTACCGCTTATTAAAAACATAGCGATTGATGATAATAGGGCGAATACAACAAATTTCCAGTTAATAAGCCATAAAAATACTACTGATGAGATAAATAATACAATAGCACTAAGTAAACCAGTTAATGGTGAGAATAAATACGCAGATAATAATTCAAGTTGATAAGTGTATTTAGTCATATGCTCACCAGAATCAACCTTATTAAATTCTGATTGAGACATAGTTTCTATGTTTTTACTAATTCTATCACCTAGATATATTTTCCATTGTTTAACTAATTGTGCAATTATAATTTTTAACCACGATCTAAGTAATTCTACTATTATTAAAATACAAATAATAACGCCAACTTTTGTCCATAGAGATCCTGTTTTGTATATTACAGAATCAACAATATCAACACGAGCGTATACAACATAAACAGTCCCTATTGATACTATTAGTGTTAAAATAAACATAATGGATAACTTTAATTTGTTCAATGTTATAACTTCTAAAATATTTTTAATCATATTGCTCTCCTTTGTATAGATTATATTTCTATAGAAGTTATTCAAAAATAGTGACTACCGAGACATCGATTTGTCAATTTCTCCATGAAGTTTCTTAGATCTCTAAAAGCTTTTATAAGGTGAGTTTAGACTACGAATACGAGTTCTCATATAAACTTTTTTAAGATTTAGTTATTTTTGAATCCCCTATAGTATTTATGTAACTTTAATTATACTGACTTTTTTTTTTGTGTCAAGATAATTAGAGTAAGTTTTCTGAAAAATACAATTAATTAAAATACAAAAAAAGATAAGAAATTTTATTGCTAATATAGAAAGAAATATTATATAAGAAAAAGAGATGGGAAATATTATTGTATTTAAATCAATTTTTAAATAAAAAAATGTCGATTTCATAATGTATAAGTATGGGATATTGATTCTTTAAATAAGAAAAATATTTTTATTTGGTAAAAATAAGTTTTATATGTGAAAATATTCACTTTCTATGTTCATTGTGATAAAATACAATTAAAGTAAACGGTTACTTTTGTTTTTTAAAAAAATTCAAATATCAAAGATAAAACAAAAGTACGGTTACATAAATAGTATAATAAAGGGAAGACCAATATATTTTATAAAGTTTAGTTTTATATGTGATGTGAAATATATGGAAGTAATTAATAGGTGAAAAATATGATAAATTTATTGAATATTAACAAAGAAATTAATAACAGAAAAATTATAGATAACTTAAATTTATTCGTGGAAAAAGGTGAATTTATTGTTATTATGGGGAAGAGTGGATCAGGGAAAAGTACCTTATTAAAAATTATTGCAGGTTTGTTAAAGCTAGATAGTGGTAAAGTAGTAATTGATAATAAAAATATTACTAGTCTTAACAATGAGAAACTAGCAGAATATAGATTAAAGAATATAGGGATAGTTTTTCAAGATTATCAACTCCTAGATATTTTTACTGCTTACGAAAACATTATTTTTCCTGCTAGAGTACTAAAAAAGGAAGATACAAAAACAATTAGAAATAAAGCAAATTATTTTATAAAAATGGCGAATTTGGAGAATGAAAAGGATAAAAATATAACTGAATTATCAGGAGGAGAAAAACAAAGAGTAGCATTTGCTAGGGCATTTATGAATACCCCTAAAGTTATCTTAGCAGATGAACCTACAGGAGCATTAGATTCAAAAAACGCAGCTAATTTGATAAAATTTATTCGTGAATCTATAAAAAAAATAGGACAGACGATGATAATGGTTAGTCATGATTCTTATGTTGCTGCATATGCGGATAAAGTATATTTTTTAAAAGATGGAAACATTATTTCAAATTTATCTTTTGACAAGACTAATATAGATATTGATTTAAGTAATCGAGTAGATTTAATACAAAGAGAGTTATTAAAAATTAACATTTAGTTTATGGGGGAGAAGATATGATAAAGAAATATATTTTAAATTCAATAAAATTTAATAGAAATAAAAGCAAAATTCTATTAATATCTTCATGTATAAGTCTAGTATTATTACTAGTTTTTACTCTTATATTCTTCAGTGTGAGTACTGGATTAAAAAATAAAAATAATCAGAAATTTGGAGAATATGATTTACAATTTGGGTACATCGAAAGAAATGTGTTTTTTGATAATGATAAGATAAGGGAGATTCCTATTCCATATGAAAAGTTTAATAAATTATTAGTTTTAGAATTAGAGGATAAATCAACAATTTATGGGCTTGAAAATAATTCTATGGAACTTGCAAAATATCAAACATTAAATGGAAATAAAGAGTTAAATAGTGGTGAAATAGTTATTAATAAAAATTATGCTGATAAGTATAAATTAGAAGTAGGAGATACTATGACTATATATAATAATAGTTATAAAATATCTGCAATTGTTTCTAGTAATATTCAGGATAGTTTATCGTTGAAAATATTTATTAATTTATCTGATTTACAGAAAAATAATAATTATAAAGATAAAGTTAATTTGCTTCAGTTAAAAACAAAAGCAAATAAAGAAGCTATAAAACAAATGTTAGAACAATATTTTAATGATAAAAAATTAAAATATGATAGTATGAAAGGTAAAGAATTAGATTATAAAAAAATAAGAATATATACTCCTTTATTTTATATTATGATAACAGGAATGTTTCTGACATATATAATATCATTATTTGGAATTTTTAAAATGAGAATAAGATCTCGTTTTTTTGAAATGACAGTCTTAAAGAGAATGGGAATTAGTCATAAGTATCTAAATAAAATATTTATAGGTGAAAACTTAATCTTAGCAACAGTAGGATCGGTATTAGGAATATTCTTATCAGGTGGTATATATTTACTTTCTAATAGTATTTTTAAGAAGTTAGATGTATCTTTTGAAATACTTTCATTTTCAACATTTGTTTTTTGTGCAGTTGTATATTTACTGTTAAATCAACTAATAGTTTTCTTAGTAACATATCTGTTGCTAAGAAAAGAGAAAAATAAATATGTAGACGATATTGAGGTTATTCATAAAAAAGATAGTATTATCAATACAAAATTAAGAAGAAAAATTTTATCCTTATTAATAATAAATTTATTATTCTTTGTAATGTCTAATGTATTAGATAATGAAAATTTTAAATATTTAACTGTAGCTATTTTAATAGTATCATTTTTTATAGTGTTTAAGTACTGTTTTGTAGGATTGTATAAATTGTCCGAAAGAGAAAAGTTCTTTGATATTTCATATCCAGTTAAATCATTTGCAAATAATTATAATAAATATGCTATGATAATGAAATTGATGGTTTTATCAATTGTTTTACTATTATTTAGTTTCAATTTTTTATCTATATTTTCTAATAAGGTTAAAGAAAATACTTTAAATCAGTTGCCTGCTGATTATATAATAACAAATGCTGATCAGAATAAAAGTGAGAATTTTGTTAATAATAATGATTTAAAATATATAGAGGAAAACATACAAAGCAATAATATAGTAGAAATATTATATACAAAAGACTATAGAATAGCTTCAAATGTTCCATATAGTGATGATTGGAAAAGATTAAGTGAAAAATCAAAGGTTGATATAAATGAAATAGAAATTATTAAATTAGACATAGAAAAAAGAGATAAACTAAGAACTTTTAATGTGATTTCAGGGAAAAAATTAAATAATAATTTTTTAGATAATGAGTTGATTTTGAATGAAAAGCTTAGGAGATTATTAAATCTACAGGTAGGTGATACTCTAGATTTAAAAGATTCTAGAACAGGGAAATTGGAGAAGTATGTCATATCCACAATAATAGACAATCAATTTTATCCTTATAATTTAGTAGCTATTGCACCTAAAACATCAAGAATAGAAACTTCTAATATCTTATCAGTAGAAGTCTATAATACTGACAACAATACTGATGTTATTAAGAATTATGTGAATTCTAATAGACATTTAGAAGGTCTATATACAAGAGATGTAATAAGTGAAAATTTACAGTTTTATAACTTTGTTTATTTTGGTTTGTTATTTTTAAATATCTTTATTTTAATTATATTTGTAATAAATCTATTTAATTCGATGATATTAAGTTTAGAAGAAAGAAAAGCTGAAATTCAGATATTAAAAAATATGGGAATATCTTTAGACAAAATAAGAACTTTTGTAATTGGAGAAATCTATATGAATTTCATAGGAGTTCTATTATTTTCATTACTAATTATTATATATATTTCATTAGTATTATCTCTAGCGATAGAAGTAAAACTAGTCTTAATGATTTATGGACTGTTATTAGCAAGTTTTATTATATTATTGATATTATCTAGAAGAATTGTAAAATAATAATATAAATTTTAAATATTATTTTGTTGATGAATCTTAAATATGAGAAATTAATACGGACTTTATAATAGAATTTCTTAGTTATTTGTTTTTTGATAGGTGGAAAAATAAAGGCAAGAGAGAAGTTAAACTGTTCAGGTGCGCTTGGGAGTGACTCAAAAATCGTGATTTCAAAGAAATCGATTTTTTAGTCACTCTCAATTATACTGACTTTTTTTTCGTGTCAAGATAATTAGAGTAAGTTTTCTGAAAATTATAAGTTTATATTGTTATCATCTTTTTTTCATACTATAATAAAGGTATAAATATAAGTTGGTGTTTTACACATTTCTCAAAATTTCCCTTATTAGTATGTTATTAAATTAAGTGGAATTAAAAGTAGGAGGTACTTATGAAAAAATATATTTTAAAATTTAAATATAGGTTCTTATTAATTTGTTTTCTTATATTGTTAAGACAGTTATTTCTTATGAAGAGTAACTTTTTAAATGCAGATGCTATAACTGTGCTTACTAATAGAAATCTACATAGTTTCTTTGAAATTATCTTATTCTTATCAGTTACGTGGATTGTTATTATAGTAATTGATAGGGTGGTAAAGGTAAGAGAGGAGATTTTTATTCAAGATATTGGAATAGATGTTAAGGATAATCTGTCTAGTAGCCTTATAGAATTAGATATTGAAAAGTATAAAGATAATTCATCTGGTGTTTATCAATCTTGGTTTAATAATGATATTCAAATGATTCAAGAAAAAGGTTTGAGAAATATATTTGCTATAATATACAGTCTTTCTGGTGTGGTATTTTCTCTTTATGCTCTATTGAAATATCACTGGATTATTTCTTTAATTACTATTATAGGAACAGGAATATTAATTTATCTTCCAAAAATTTTTAATAAAAAACTTCATAATATGGGAACAGAAGTTACTAAAGAAAATGAGAATTATGTTGCCTCGTTAGAGGAGACGATTCTAGGCTATGATACGTATTTCTCTCTTAATAAATTACAAATAATTCCTAAAAGAATAGCTAATATAAGTAGAATTTTGAAAAATGTATTTGTTAAACAAAGTAAATTGGAAAGTAATTATTATATGCTTAACTTTGGCTTAAATGTCTTTTTCCAAGTGTTATTAGTTTTTGTTACAGGGTATTTAGTTGTTAAAGATAATCTGGAAATCGGTGCAGTTGCAGCCGTAGGAATGTTTGCTAATCTTGTATTTGATGGTATGAGCCAAGTAGGTTATAGAATAGCATTTATTAAAGGGACAAAACCTATTTTCTCTAAGCATGATGAATTCATGTTAAATAATAAGGATACTCACTCACCTGTTGAATATTCTTTAAGAGAAACATTATTTAAAATTAAAAACTTATATTTCAGTTATGGTGATAGAAAAATCCTAAATAATGTGAATCTTGATATAAAAGAGGGAAATAAGTATTTAATAAGTGGAGATAGTGGTGTTGGTAAATCAACATTATTTAAAATAATTACAGGGCAATTAAGAAATTATGAAGGTAGTGTAGAGTATTGTAGTATCGATTTGAAGAAATTATCTACTAAACAAATATTAGAAAAATTGACTATAATTCAGCAAGAAAATTTTGTATTTTCAGGCACTGTCAAAGATAATATAACTATGGGAGAAGTAGTAGAGGACAGTGAAGTAGATAAATATTTAGAAAAAGTGGGCTTAACACAGAAAGACTTCTTATATTCAGCAGTAGAGGTTCATGGAAAAAATCTTTCAGGAGGACAACGCCAAAGATTGGCTATAGCTAGAGCATTATTTAATGGTAAAAAAATACTTTTAATTGATGAAGGAACATCTGCTTTAGACAAAGAATCAGCAAAAAGTTTAGTAGAAATGCTGTTAGGAAATAAAGAATTAACGATAATAATGATTAGCCATGACATAAGTGATGAACTAAGAGGAAAATTTGATAATATTATAAAATTGTAATATAAGTGAAAGTTAGTAAAAAATGATATAGATTAAATAAAAGAATGAAAATAGGGGAGTGACTCAAAAATCGATTTTCCGAAAATAAGATTTTGAGTCACTCCCATTTAATAAGGAGGACAAGTATGAGTTATAAGTTTATGAGTGATGCTTTAAATAATAATTTAATGCCTATTGGTAAAAGTGATTTTTTAAATTTATTTAAAGATTTAGAAATAGGAGAAGGTGATATCCTGATTGCACATGTTTCGCTTAGTAAATTCGGTTATATAATCGGTGGTGCAAGATGTATTTATGAAGCACTTATGGAAAGATTAGGAGAAAGTGGAACACTCGTTGTTCCAACACAATCTTTAGAAAATATGTCTCCAGAGTATTGGGAATATCCTAAAGTTCCTAAGGAGTGGATAGAAAAAATAAAACAAGAGAGTTTATCTTATGATGTTGATCTATCTAGTACACGAGGTATGGGAAAATTTAGCGAGTTTGTTATGAATTTAAAACATTCTGTTAGAAGTTCACATCCACTATATTCTTTTTCAGCAGTAGGAGAAAAAGCACAGGAAATTATAAAAGAGCATCCATTAGACGATGGCTTAGGATACAATTCACCACTAGGGAGATTGTATAATCAAAATGCCAAAATTTTGTTATTAGGAACTGATTTTGAAACTAATACAGCATTACATCTTGCAGAGTATTCATTAAATCGAAAAACAATAAAAGAAAGTGCTAAAGTGGATGGAGAGTGGCTAGAGTTCTCTAATATCGAATTAGATATATATGATGATTTTTTAACAGTTCAGAAAGAATTCTTGGACAATTGTAAGGAAAGTTATCAAATAAAAGAGATTCAGAAAATATCAGTTCTATGTATAGATTTAAAAAGTTGTGTAGATTTTGCGAAAGAATATTATAAGAAAAAGGAAGAAGTGAAGTAGAGGGGCATGATTTTATATTAAAATTTTCAAATTGTTACCACTTTATTTTCATATTATAATAAATATAGTAATTGTTTATATGTTATGAAAAATAAGGGAGAAATTTTTCGAAGGTGTATTTAAAAGCTATAAATTCACATATTATTAAAATTTTAGAATAAGACATGAGAGACTATGGAATAAAAAGGAATTGATTTATGAATAAATATATGAGTGTTTTAAAAAATGTTGATTTTATAAAGTATTTTTTTTCGATTAACTTCACAACATTAGCGCAATCATTTGTTAGTATAAGCATTATCTGGTTGATTTATGAAGAAACTAAAAATCCATTATTGATAGCTATTTTTGGTGTGTTGACTCAATTACCAGCTATAGTTTTTGGACCATTAATATCAAAAGTGTTAGACAGGTTTAATATTGGAAAAGCAATGTTCTTATTTTTACTACTAAGAGCTGGTATTTTTCTGATTATATTCTTATTACCGTTTAATGATAAGATATCTTTAAGTATTATAGGATTATTGATAGGCTTGAATAGCGTTATAGGAATTCCTTTATCAGCAGGAGGAGATATAATAATAAAAGAGGTGTGTGATGATGAACAATTAGTAACAGCTAATGCATTGATGATAATATTTTTCGACATCTCTTATATCTTTGGTTCGATTTCTGTTGCGATAATGGGAGTGCTAGGTAATAATAGAATAGCTTTCATAATAGGTGCTGTATTATTTTTCATTTCAGCGATAATAATAAGTACAATAAAAAGTGACGAGATATTTAGTAACAGTGAAAACAGACAGGAAAAATATACAATATTTAGTTCTATGAAGTATATTGTAAAAAATAGTGAGATATTCCTTATGACAATTAATACGACATTGTGGAATATGTTTACTTGGGGAAGTTTTATCGTTTTATTACCAATATATGTAGAACAAAATTTAAATAATGATAGTGTAGCGTATGGAATATTAAATTCTTTACAATCTGTTGGTATTATACTGGCTTCGCTTATAATAGGTTTGCAATTTATATCAAAAATTAAAATAGAAAAATTAATTTGCTTAGGTATTATAGTGCATTGTTTATTATTGATACTGTTTTATTTTAGTACGAATATTATTCTTTCAGTAATTATACTTATTATAGCAGGAATCGCTTCAGCACCAGTACTAATTTATAAAGCAACATTTTTTCAAAGAAAAATTTCTAGAAAAATAATGGGGCAAGTATTATCATTAATCCTAGTTTTAGGAAGTGTCTTGTATTCTCTAGGAGGCATAATTATAGCGTTTCTGATAGAAAAATTAGGAAAAGAATATTTTTCATATATAAATTTATATTCTTTAATTATCATTATAGTAATATCACTAATGAGTCTTAAAAAAATATCGTAGATTTATCTGTTATAAATTAAAAAATACTTTTACAGATTGAATTAAAGGTATTTATTTGGTATGAGAGAATGATATAATTATATCTGTAAATAAGTACAACAGAAAGGGGAAAATAATTATGGATCCTATGATTGAAAAAATGTTTAATGATAATTTACTAAATTTTAAAGTTATTGTTGAACTAGTAGATTATTTAAGGGTTAAGTACGGTGAAGAACCGTCATTTACATTTGCTTGTTTTAAAAATGGGTTAAATATAGAGCAAACTGAAGATTTGCTTATTTTCTATTCAGACATTACTGATGAAATAGCAGCCGAGGATATACATTTATTAGATAGAAATTTATTAATAGAAAAAACTAAAGAAAAAATTCCAAATTTGACAGATGATAATAAAATTGGAGAAATAGTAGACAGTTACATTAATTGTTATTTTTTGTTAAAAGATGAATAAATTATAGTATCAGATTAAGTTATTACTAAATCAAGAGTCTGTTTTTTGAAATTAAAGTGAGGAAGAATAGATTTAATAATTTAAAATTAGTATATATGTTGTTAACTATGAAAAAGGATGATTAGAAATTATGAAACTAAAGAAAGATTTTTTTGAAAAATTATTAATTTATATATTTCCGATTATTATAGTAATAGATATTATTAATAGATATATGATAAATAATTACATGTTATATATTTTAAATAATATTATGTATGTAGGATATTTTATAGTGATTCTTGTGTTTCTTTTCAATAAGAATAAGAATAGAAAAAGCAAAGAAAAGAGTAAAAAAACAATAAAAGGAGAGATTGTATAATCAAATTAGACATTTGGTGTATTTTATTCCTCCAAGGGAGTGACTCAAAAATCGATTTCTCCGAAATTACGATTTTTGAGTCACTCCCTTTTTTTATGCCTATTAGAATAGCAATTTTGGAAAATTTCCATGTTGTTTTTTTCTATAAAAGAATTAATTTATCTTGATTTTTAGCTGAGGAAATGGTATATTTAGTGTATGAAAGTGTATGATTATAAATAAAGAGGGAATGATATTTATGGCTACAAAAAGTTTTACAGCGGATATTAAATTTAATAGAAAAAATGCTGATAGTTTAATAAAAGCTTTAGAGTCTACAAAAAAAGCAAAAACTGTTGAGGTTTCTAATGTAGAAACAATAAAAGATTTAAGTTTAATTAAAAAGATGTTTTCTTCTAGAAAGGAAAAAGAATGTCTTTAAAAATTATAGGGTTGCAATCATTACTAAAAGCACTGGATAAAGAAACTGTCCAAGAAATACTAAATAAATTTGAAAGTATTCCTAATACAGAAACTGGAAAAGTTAATGATGTGGAATACTTTTTACATTCTAAAGCTATTCAATTTGAAAAAATTGCAATTTCTACCACTCATTTGATATTTAGCGAACACAAAGGAAATGACGTATTAGTAGGATATTTTTCAGTAGCAAATAAACCTCTGACTATGTCGAAAAGAAATTATAGTAACTTATCATCTTCTCAAAAAAGAAAATTATGTCAGGGAGGAAGAAAGACAGAAAGTGGCGGTTATGTTTTAAACAGTTATCTCATAGGACAAATTGGTAAGAACTATTCAAAAGAAGCATTATAAACAAGAAGTATAACAGGAAACATGATTCTAACCTTAGCGTATGATATATTATTGCAAGCAAAAATGATAGTTAATGCAAAATACGTTTGGTTAGAATATGCTGACACACCTAAGCTTTTAGATTTTTATAAGTCTTTTGGTTTTTCAGAGATAAAGGATTATACATCTGAAAATAATCTAAAGCTATTATTAATGAAATTAGAAGAACAAAAAAATTAATTCAATCTTTATATTTATGGTGCTGACCCAAAACTCCTAAATTTTAACAAGGTTTATATAAAAATGCATAGACGCAGTGGTTTATTGATATCTAAATTCGCTTTATAAAAGCTTTTTAGATATCTAATAAACTGTGCGGGGGTGACTCGACAAAATCGATTTCTTCGAAATCACGATTTTTGAGTCACTCCCTTTTTTATTTCCGCTTATAATAGAGATTTTTAAAGATTTCCGTTAAAATAAAAAAGTTTAAAAAAACTCTTGACGTTATACCTTGTGCAAGGTATAACGATAAATGTAAAGGAGGTGAGGTAGTGAGTAACAGAAGAAATGAAAAAACAGACTCTCACAAAGACAAGATGCTTGGGTTAGCAACTGTGTTAGCTATCTTAGAAATAGTAAACACAATTCTTGAAATCTTTGAGAAAGTCTACAAATAGACCATTAGGGAACGGAGCTTATAAAAGCTCCTAGTACCTAAATGTTATTCACATTATATCATGAAAAAAGAAAAAATACAAACTATGATTATAGTATTAGGTATATTTACCGTGATAATTTCAATTATCTTAAAACTTATTTAGGAGGTTTTACAATGATAGATAAAGCGATTAAACAAATAGAAGAATTATTCAACAGTGACTTAACTGATTATAGAATTTCAAAAGATACAGGATTAACGCTTAGCGTTATTCAAAATTACCGCAGTGGTAAGTATGAATTAGAAAATATGACTTTAAAAGTCGCAAATAAATTAATTAGATATTCGGAGGAATTAAAAATGAGAAATTAGTATTTCAAGTGGATTTTAGAAGTGATGAAGATAGATTATATCAATTTTATATGAGGGGAAAAAAAGGGGGAAAGCCTCTTGATACTCTATAAAATCTACTATTTTTTGACTATTTTCTATTATAATTAAATTACAGCAAAATATACTTAAATTGCTGTTAAATTAACGTTTATTAATATTAAATATCATGAAGTATATTATGTCTAGAAAGTATGAGGTTTCAGACGTTAATGAGAGATTTTATTGCACTAGTACCTCGATTCCAATAGATGATAATTTTATGAAATTCATAGATAAATTGCCGTATTCAGAAGATGTTAAGAGACTAGCTGGAACAAACCATCATATTAATAAAACAAGAGGGAAAAAACTATCTAGTGTAAGGAAGAGTATATATTCATTAATGTTTTCTATATCTATATTTCAAGAAGCTGATGAATTGACATTATTTAAGGACAAAATTAAAGTGGAGTTGGAGAAACTACGTTCATCATTACCAGAAAGGTCTTATGAATTTATAAAAAAAGAGATGGGGTTAAATTTTGATTGGTATATAAAATTAGTAAAATAAGAGGAAATATTATGAAAAAGAGTTAAAAGACAATAGAAATAAATTACGCAATTCTGACCTCATCTCCTGATTTAGTGAGATGGGGTTGTTTTTTTATTGTTTCAAAAATCACCGAATTCGCTAGCGAAAATAATTTCCTTATCACAAATTAAAAGAAAAATAAACGTAATATTCAGAAAATATTGACTTTAAGAGAAAAACACGTTAATATAGTAAAAAACAAAAGAATAGTTTCTAGAAAAATAGTAGAATTTAATGAAGAAAGTCATCGTGAATCGGATAATAAATTAGTAAAATAAGAGGAAATATTATGAAAGAGATAATTAGTGTTGAGAGTCTTAGTAAAGATTACATAATAAAAAATAGAGTTAGCTTTTTTAATACAGAAAAGACGATTAAACAAGCGTTGAAGGATATAAATTTTAGTATTAAAGAAGGAGAAATTGTAGGATACATAGGAAATAATGGAGCCGGGAAATCTACAACAATAAAATTACTGTTAGGAATACTGGCTAGTACAAAAGGGTCGATAAAAGTATTCGGTAAAGATCCGTTTGTAAATAGGCAAAAAAATGCTAAAAACATAGGTGCGCTATTTGGACAAAAATCACATTTATGGTGGGATTTACCACTAATTGATTCTTTTGAGTATTTATCAAAAATCTATGAAGTAGATAATAAAGAATGGTTAGACTATTTGATAACAGAATTAAATGTAACAGAGTACTTATATCAACCAGTAAGGCAACTATCTTTAGGACAAAGAATGCGTGGGGAGTTTATAGCTAGTATTATTCATAAACCTCAACTGGTGTTCTTAGATGAACCGACTATCGGTTTAGATATAGAAACAAAGAAGAAAATTATGGAACTAATACTAAAAATAAATGAGAAGTATAATACTACTATCATACTAACAACTCATGAAATTTCGGATATTGAAAAAGTATGTAAGAGAATGATTTTGATAAGTGATGGCGAAATTAATTATGATGGTGAAGTGAAGAGCTTCAAGCAAATTTTTAATAAATATAAAAAATTAAAAATGTACGGAGAGAATATAGTAGATTTAGATGAAGAAGGAATATTGCCTTTACGTACAAATATCGATTCTAAAGAATTTGTTTTTGATGAAACTAAATTTAATGTGTTAGATATAATAAAACTACTACCGAATGAAAGTATTATTACACAAACTGAAGTATTAGACTTAAATCTACAAGAAGTATTGCTTGTGAAGGATAAGACGGGTGATAAATATGAATAGATTTTTTGCTTATACTTTATATCAATACAAAAGTTTATTACAATACAAATTTAATACGATAATGCAGATAATTGCATCACTTTCTATGGTATTAATACAGTATAGTATCTGGATATATGTTGAAAAATACAATTCCAAAAATATTGATGAAATAATAACTTATGTATTGTTTGCGATTATTTTACAAATAGTTTTACCTATAAGAATAACTACCAATTTTGTATCTGAGAAGATTTTAAAAGGTACTATTATTAATTATTTGAATAAGCCTAATAGATTAATAGTCATAACATTTTTCACTACTTTAGGCAATTTTCTCTATAAATTAAAATTCCAAGTACTGCCGATTTTAGTTATTTATATTTTATTGTTTTATAATTTAATATTTAGAACCATATCTCTTAAGAGATTTGTACTTTTTATATTCGTGTATATTTTGAGTTATATTGTTGCTTTTTTATTAGGTTATATTATTGCATTGTTATCAACAGTATTTATAAGAATAAACGGTGTATCTGAATTAGTTAATGCTCTTCTTATTATTTTCGGTGGAGGATTGCTACCTTTAGATTTATATCCGAAACTATTATTAAGAATATCAGAGGTAACTCCATTTTACGCTGTAATGTATGCACCTATTTCTATTATTGTACATGATAATGATTTAGAAAAAGTCTTATTTATTCTTGGTGTACAGATGTTTTGGTTAATCATATTATTGATAATTTCAAAAAGACTATCACAATATGTATTTAACAAGTTCGATATAATGGGAGGTTAATATGAAGAAACATTTATATTTATATGCAGAGTTTTTTAAAATGGATATAAAAAGGATATTGAGTTATAAACTAGATTTTATTATAGGAAATTTTGGTTATTTACTAGATACTCTTACAACATTATTTGTATTACTTATTACGCTTAATTATACAGAATTAATCGGTGGTTTTTCTTTATATCAATTATTGTTTTTATATGGTTTTCTAACATTAACATCGGCGTTATGGGAATTTTTCTTCGTTACAACTTTAGAAGTTCCATATTTAATTCAAACTGGGGAACTTGATTTGTTTTTATTAAGACCACTTAATATTCTTTATCAATTTATTATTTTCCAATTAGATGAGGAAGCTTTATTTGAGTTAATTACAGGCATAGTAATTGTGATTTTTTCATTATATAACTTAGATATTGATGTAAATTATTTATTTATAATAAAATTCATTTTATTTACAATATCTGCAGTTTTAGTAAGAGAGGCTATATACTTAGCACTAGTATCAATTAGTTTCTTTTCGATAACAAATGATGGTATAAAATCAGTTTTATGGCAATTGTATCAATTAGCAAATTATCCAGTTAATATTTATCCGTTTTTTATTAAAGTAGTACTAATAATTATTCCATTCGCATTTGTGGGATATTTTCCAGTGGTAAATTTAATAAATTCACATGATAGTTTTAATATAGAAACATGGTTTTTAATATTATTTGGACCGCTTCTACTTATACTAATCTATAAAACAATATGGAATTTCGGATTAAAAAAATATCAAAGTACAGGATCATAATGGTTAATAAGGTTAGAGAGTTATAAGAAATAAGAACAAAGTGAATCATATAGGAGGTGTTTTTTATAGAATTTAATGTTAAATTAGTGAGGAGTTTGTATTTATGTTTGAATTTAATTTTGAGTGTTTTATATTCATACATAACGGTGAAATTTATATCTGTATATAATTTTCCTATATATTTTATTTTGTTAATAACTACTTTGATAGAAATATTTATTTTTCTAGATACTAGTTATTTCAGGATTTTAACTAGTATAAAAACAAAGTATTTTTATTATATTTTAATAGTTTTTTCAGTAGTAGTGTTTATTCTTAAAAACAACATAGATTTATACTACGTATTAACATTTTATTTTGTTTATTACTTATTAATATCAATAGTTCTGCTTAATTACAATTTATTTGTAATAGAGGAAAGTAAGTCTATCAAAGCAGGAGTGACAGATATATCCTTATATAGTAACTTGTCTAAATTGCTTGGCTTTTCTTTAGGAAGTTATATTTATAAGGTGAATATTGATGAATATTTAATAGTATTTATAATTATGTTTGTTTTATTTTCAAGTTTCAAAATAAATAATTTTAAAAATGAAACTGAGAAAAATTCTGAAAGATTAGTTTTTAATAAATTGAAAAGAAAATATATTATTATCAATACAGCGTTATTATCAGGAGCAGCAGTGTTTTTTATACCGTTGTTTATAAAACAATTAGCGGCTAGGAATTTAATACAGTATTCTAGTATTATATTTTTTGTACCAGGACTAACAGTAGTTTTATTTTTAATACTTACTAAGAAATACGATATAAATTTAAATAGAATACTTATATCTTACATAATTTTTGATATAGTATTCTTCATATTGGTTATATATGAAGTGTTTTTACCATTGCAAGTGATATTATTATCATTAATAGTGGCACTTGGGGTGTCAATCAGTATAAAATTAAGGACTAATTTCATAAAAATTAATGATAAAGATTATAGAAAAAGTATAGTACAAATTTTTCGAATAAGTGCACCTGTATTTACTATTATTTTAAGTTTTGTAGGATTATACGTTGAAAATATTGCTTATTATATTTTGCTAATAAATGCAATTTCGGCTATTCATGTGTTGTATGTGAATTTAAGAAATGGAGAGCACACTTTATTAGATTAAGGAAAAGCTTTTAGAAAAAATTTTAAAAATGAAAAATTAATGAAACAATGTACACTTAGTTTTTTTAGAAATAGCTTGGTGTACATTTTTTGGTTCAATTTGAAAAGTAATACTATAGTGTTACCCCAAAAGTCCTAAAATTTAATAAAGTCCATATGAGAACTCATAGACGCAGTGGTTTATTGATATCTAAATTCGCTTTATAAAAGCTTTTTAGATATCTAATAAACTGTGCGGGGGTGACTCGACAAAATCGACTTCTCAGAAGTCTCGATTTTTGAGTCACTCCCATTTATTAACTAGAAATAACAAGTGATAATTTTGAAAGCGTTTTTTTTTTTTTTATTTTCATATTGCTTTCATATCGTTTTTATATTACAATAAATCTATAAAGCTTTATAACCTCATAAAATAAGGAGGACAAAAAAATGGTATTAGATATTGGAATTTTATAGTTTATAATGTAAATAATAATAAAGAGAATCATCATTATTTTTTGAGTTTCTTATGATCTTAAAAATTGTTGTTTCTCATTATAATTTGGATAGAGGAGAGGAATCAGCTATTTTAACAGACGATAATGATTTTATAGTATTTGTTAAAGTAGACACTCGATTAATAAGCCACTCATTCAAGAAGACGCACTTTATTGTGTAAGCTACATGTAAACTACATATTAAAGAGTTAAAGGGACTGACAAAAAGGTCCTAAAATTTAACAAAGTGTCTATGAGAACTCATAGACGCAGTGGTTTATTGATATCTAAATTCGCTTTATAAAAGCTTTTTAGATATCTAATAAACTGTGCGGGGGTGACTCGACAAAATCGATTTCTACGAAATCACGATTTTTGAGTCACTCCCTTTTCTAAAAAGTAATTAGAAGTAAAACGTAATATCGGAAGGAGGGAGTTAAATGGTAAAACTTTTAACAGTAAAAGATTTAGCATATAAATATAAAAATTCTAGTGATTACGCGATTAAAAATATTTCTTTTTCTGCGGAAAAAGGAGATATGATTGCACTTATAGGTAAAAGTGGTTCAGGGAAAACTACGATAATTAATTCTACATTAGGATTGTTTTCTAATATCGAAGGTGAGGTATCTTTCGGTGAAGGAGTGTCTGTTCGAGATGTGGATTATTGTATGCAAAATCAATCAGTAGATTGGTACTTAAATGTATACGACAATATTTATATGGGGCTATTATATTCTCAAAATACTATTAGTAGGAAAAGTGTAGATGAGATTATTGATGTTCTAGGTTTAAAAGGTAAGGAGAAATCTGATTTAACAGAATTATCTGGTGGACAATTGCAGAGAGTACAAATAGCAAGAAGTCTAGTATCTAATTCAAAAATATTATTTTTAGATGAACCTACTACAGGATTAGATGTAGTATTATCAAAAAATATATTAGAATATATAAAGACTAACAATAAAGAACATGCTGTTTTTATATCTTCTCATGATTTAGATCTTATAGAAAAGTATTGTAATAAGATAATTTATATAAATGACGGGGAATGTTTATACTTTGGGGAAATGAGCACTTTCTTAAGAGAATATAATAAAGAAACAGTATACAATATTTCTTACAATGGTGAATTAAGTAAAGATATAATAGAGAAATATAAAGATACTATTACAATCGTTGATGATAAAAATTTAAAAATTTTCTTGGAAAAAGAAGAGGAAATTTCAAATGTATTAAAACTATTATTGGCAGAAAATATTACAATAGGAAGCTTGCAGAAAGAAGAAATTACCTTGAAGAGAATATTGGAATTGGAGGAGTAATTATATGAAAAATGTAATTAAGAATTTTTGGGCAACATCGTATATAGAATATAAGGCGATTGAAAATAATAAGCAGATTATATATACTCAGCTTATGGTTCCAATTTTGTACTTTGTATTCTTTGGATTTGGGATAGGGAACTCTTTTTCAAGTTTGGCTTTTAAAGGAGAAAATGTTAGCTATATTGAATATATTTTCGTTGGAATAATTGGAGTAATACTAAATTCTCAGATGAATCAGTCGGTTTATAGGGTGAATTTAGACAAAAAATGGGGACTTCTAGCGTATAAAAGAATAAAAGGGACATCAGCTATTTCTTATTTTCTAGGAAAATTAGTATTTCCATTAGGAATCACAATAGTGCAGGTATTACTAATTTATTTTTTATCGTTCTTTTTAGGAATAAAAATACAGATAGTTCCTTTCTTAAAAGTATTAATTATTGTAATTATTAGTCTAGCATTTTGGTTTTCTCTTGGGGTTATTATCTCATTAGGAACTGTATCGTATAGAACTAGAGACCTTATCTTGGGAACATTATTACTACCGATAATTTTTGCTGCACCGACTTTTTATAGTTTAGACAATTCTAAGGTGCTATATTATATATCAAAACTTAATCCGTTAACTTACCAATTAACGAGTATGAGAACTGTAATTTTTGATATGGAGCTTGATATAAATACTTATGTTACAATATTCTTAAGTCTAATAATGTTTGTCTTAGCAATAAGCGTGATAATAAGATCAGAATTATTAGGTGATGAGAGATAAGAGAATGTACACTTAGTTGTGATAGAGACGACTAAGTGTACATCTGTTTTATATGAAATGCATTATCGAGATTTTCGTATTGATACCATTGTATTTTCATATTAAAATAATGGTGTAAAGTTTAATAACACTATAAAAATAAAATTATACAGAATATGAAATTTCCACATACATAATAGGAGGTATTGATAATGGACAGTATATTAGGATCTATAGTTGCAACTATAACTATTGCTTTTCTTTATTTTATGTTTAGAAGGAATTCTCAACCTATTTTCAAACAGAATAAACAACAATTATTAGTAGGATTAATACCAATTGTTGTATTTTGTATATTCTTTCCAAAGGCTATCAAAATAGCCATAATTTTTTTAACAGTTGAGATTATTTTATATATAATAGATTATCTCAATGAGAAGAAAAATTCTATAAAATAAGATTATATAATTCAAAAAGTAAAAAGGGAAGTAATATTTATCTAGTTTTTAAAAGGAATTTATGCTTTTTTCATAATAATTTTACTATATCTTTTTAAAGTATTTTCTATGTTTTTGATAAAGATTTGTATTATAATGTTCATATGAATAAATTCCTTTCTGTAGTGTTGTAACTTATAGTTTAAAGGAATTTATTATTTTTTTTACCTTTTCCGTAATAATTATACTATATCTATTGACATTTACCACTTGAGTTTTATCTGAATTATGGTATAATAAAAATATAAAAAGAGTCTAGCGCTAACTAGACTCCAATGTAGAACCGTTTAAGACGGTAGCTTATATTTGAATTAAATTAATAACTCGTCCTACTCGCCAAAAGTGGGGACGGGTTATTTTTTGTTTTGGTCTTTAAAGATTTTATAGCACAAACCAATTAATGCGATAACAAATGTACCGAACATAAATAGAATCTGCACAACTTCAAAGGCTGACAACTCAGGCTACCTCCTTTCTTGAAAGATTTTGGATATATGCCCATAGGCATCACCTACTTTCCTAAAAAAGAATAGCCACCGTCTTCACTCTTCTACATACCTATTATTATACAATAAAAAAGATTATTTTTCGACTGATAGAGCAACCTATCGTAGATTTTCAAGTCTACGGTAGGTTTTTTTTATTGATGGGGGTTCATTTTAATAAAAATCTTTTGTCTATAGATATAGGAAGAGTGGAGAATTTTTTTAAAGTCGGTACTCAAGATAAATCCAATTGTCCTATATCTACTAGGGGGATAAAACTATGAATTACAACAAAAAAGAAGAAATCAAAAAACTTAGAAAGAATGGTTTAGGATATAAACGTATTTCAGTTATTACTGGGTTGTCGCTTAATACTGTAAAGTCTTATTGTAGACGGTGGGATATAGAAAAAGAAACGAATGAGGATGTTAATAGATGTTTATTATGCATCAAATAAAAGGTAAAGTAGAATCTCAAATGAAAATATTAGATGAAATACGGGCATACAGTGGAACATTGACACTTAGCGGATTAGTGCAATTAGTAGAGAGGATAAATACAAGAGAAAATAACAAATTATCTCAAGCAACAGGTAAAATCCCCATTTTTAAATTTGAAAAAGAAAAAGATTCCTTATTATCATTACCACCTGAAAAAATAAGGAATCGATACAGAATCAAAACTAAAACCTAAAAAGTGAATAGTGTCGGTATGATTACAGTAGATACTAAGCAATATTCTGTAGGTCGAAAATATATTGGACAAAATTATAATATCAAGTTATTGATTCGAATATATACATATACTCTAACACAAAACTTATTGAAATGCACGAGATAAGTAATATAAAAATAAACTATAATCCTGAACATTATAAAGAAGGTTTAAAAAATAAATTTTCAAATAAAGAAAAAACAGAAATAGAGGAAATGGCTAAACAAAATCTTAATAGTATAGGAGGAGTATATAAAAATGAAAATAACTAGCACATATGAGAGAATAATAAATAATCTAAATTTTTTAAAGAGTAAAGAGTCATTAGCTGTGCTTGATCAAACATTAGAACAGGTAAATAAAAATAATCTTACCTTTATAGACGGATTTCTATACTTTACACAAGCACAGGTAGAAAAGAAAAAGCAAAATCTTATTCAACATTCTGTGAAAGTAGCAGAATTTCCTAGTGTAAAAACTTTATCGGAGTTTGACTTTGACTTTCAAGAATCAATAAATAAACAACAAATATATGATTTCAATTCATTGAGATTCATAGATAAGAAAGAGAACATAGTATTTTATGGAAATAGCGGTGTTGGAAAAACACATTTAGCTATTTCTATAGGAGTAACTGCAGCTCAGAATAGGAAATCCACATACTTTATTAAATGAGCACGTCTGATAGAAATATTAAAAAAAGCTCAGTTAGAAGGTAGACTAGAAGAAAGATTAAAGAAATTTTGTGGTTATAAATTATTAATAATAGATGAATTAGGATATCTTCCCATAACCAAAGAGGAATCTAAATTGTTCTTCCAATTAATAGATAGACGTTATGAAAAACATAGTACAATAATAACTACAAATATAAATTTCTCACAGTGGGATGATGTATTTGGCGATCCATTAATCGCTAGTGCAATAGTTGACAGATTACTACACCATTTACATGTAGCTAAAATAACTGGAAATTCTTATAGACTAAAAGATTTTTTCCAAAAAGCAGATGAATAAAATGTACATTTTTATTTTGAATTTTTTTGACATATTTAGATTGACATTTACAATATTTTATGTTTAGAAGAAATTCTCAACCTATTTTCAAACAGAATAAACAACAATTATTAGTAGGATTAATACCAATTGTTGTATTTTGTATATTCTTTCCAAAGGCTATCAAAATAGCCATAATTTTTTTAACAGTTGAGATTATTTTATATATAATAGATTATCTCAATGAGAAGAAAAATTCTATAAAATAAGATTATATAATTCAAAAAGTAAAAAGGGAAGTAATATTTATCTAGTTTTTAAAAGGAATTTATTTTTTCCGTAATAATTTTACTGTATAAAAATTTGACGTAAATTATTTTTTTCGATATAATAAGTATAGAAGAAGTCGGAGAGTAATACCGACTCTAAAAAGAAAATACTCTCAAGTTGATGTAGTCGTAGGAGTCGCGACTCTAAAAAGAAAGGCTCTTTTTTTATACAGTAAAGGAAGATAGATTATGTCAAATATAAATAAAAATAGTTTATATTTTCATTTATTAACTGAAGATTATTTTAACATATATAATAGCTTAGATGAATTTCAAGAAGATGTTTCAAGAGGACATGGCGTTATGATACTTGGTATTAATGATCTTTTAATTGCTATTCCATTACGCTCGGGTATTTCAGAAAATTTAAAAAATGCAAGACATATTTTTCCGTATACAGTGTATGAAAAAAGTGATGGGAGAAAGTGTTTAAAAGCATTAGATTTCAGCAAACTAACTATTATTAAAGAAGAACATATAGACTATTCAAGAGTTTATCATTTTAAGGATATAGAGGAGAAGAGATTTTATTTAAGTAATTCAAATCGTATTTTTACAAGAGTAAAAAATTATGTCCAAAAATACATAGATATTTGTAACAAGATAGAACAAAATAAGTTAATAACCAAACGAACTTTACAACCATATCAATATAGTACGCTTAGGAATTTTCATTCTGAATTAGGTGTAGTTATCACAAAAGAATTATTTATCAGTCAATTAGTAAAATAAATCAACTAAGCATTGGTAATAGCCCCCAAAATTTGTCTGAATTTTGAGGGCTATTACTCTAGTTAACTAGTCTTTTTCTTTATTATATATTTAATGATTATATATGATAGCGATATAAAAATAATATATTTTAAATTTGTTATTTTTATATTAATTATGTAAAGGATATTTATGATACTTGTAAAAATTAGTAATAAAATTATATCGATTTTCTCAGTTAATATGTTTAATTTATTATTATTTGAATCTATTACTATGTAGAATATTCCGATAAGTGTGCATATAAGTAAATAATTTATTATGAATGTGTTCTTTATTATTACATAATTTATTATATTGATAATTGTAATAAATTTAAAACAAGTTAATATGTTTTGTGTCACTGTTATCTCCATTTTTTATTTAGGTATTTATCAATGAGACTTTAAAATTATGATTTCATTGAAATTAATTTTTTAAAGTGTCTCTCAATATTGATTAAGTTAATTATTTATCTTTTTTTTCTATTTTTTTTTAGATTTTTCTATTTTTTTGTAACAAAGTATGATAGTGTTGCTGATAGCAGGGTTGTTATTATAACGAATATTGCTATTTCTATATATTTTTCAGTATTCATTTTGTTATCTCCTATATATTTTATTATTAATTTATTTGATGTTGATAATATTTAGCTTTGTTAAAGTAAACAATAATTTCATTATATAATCCAGCCCCTATTGTCACCCAAATAGATGTTTTTAAAATTTATTATGCTATGAATTTGTAGATTTAACTATACTTTAATTACATAGAAGATATAGGGGGGACTAAAAGACTAGTAGAAAGAATAGTATGTACAAATTTAAAGTTTTTATTTATGAAGTATACCTCCGCTTATGAATCTAAAATATAATATATGTTTGTAATTACATATAAATCAAATTGTATTTCTATTATTAACGCTTTTATTGTAACATGTTTTTGTGTTAAAGCCAATTAAAGACAATAAAACATATATTTTATAGGAGATTGTATAATTAGATTAGACATTCAAAAATAAATAGGGATTAGTATATATAATTAGATATAATATTCTTGTATTAAAAAAAACTTTATTAGTTTTCTTTAATATTAAAATTCGAAATTTTCAAATTATTGATTTATATTATAAGTTATTAATATATTTTTATTATTTTTCAGATATTTATTCTTTTTTTCAGAAAAAAGAATTGACTATATAATGTATCAGTGCTAATATAGATTCATATTTTATTTATGGCCTCTGGAATGATATCATATAAAGTGTTTTCGGAACTCAGGGGTTTGGGAAATTGAAAGATATAATTCAAATCAACTTACTCACATGGGAGGTGAATAATTTTGAAATTACTAAAAATATTTCCTAAGAATTTTATTAATTTAATCTTAGGGCGTTCGGTATTGAATATAGCAGATAGCTTTTATATGGTTGCGGTAACGATTGCTTTGGTAGAAGTATATAATATAGAAGCAAGTACTTTAACGTCGTTTGCTTTAATAGGAATGATTCCATCGCTAGTCGCATTTTCATATAGTTATTTTTTTAATAAGATAAAAAATACAAAGTTTTGGATTCTCTGTTTCCAAATTATGCATATTATCTTAGTCAGTCTTTTAATAATTGCATTAGTTAATAAAGCTCATATTGCTTTTATATTTATTTATAACTTTCTATTCAATTTAGTAAATTGTGTTCTTACTTCGTTAAATGTAAAAGTGACACCAGAAGTTCTTGATAATGATAATAATTTGATTAAAAAATCAGTTGATATTCAATACTTCACTTCAAACTCGTTAGATATACTTAGTAATTTCGTTGCATCGCTGTTACTTGGTTTTATCACTTATTTATCACTTATGCAACTAAGTATTCCAATCTTTTTAGCGGGAGTATACTTCTTTACAAAGTTAAACCTGAATAAAAATATTCAGACTACCGAAGAAACTGAGGAAACAGAAGAGGTGGTTGAGGCTAGTATAGTCGGCAATATAAAGACATTGTTTTCACGAAATGCAGCGTCAAAGATAATTGTTATCGAAGCATTTCTTAGTGGTGCTACTGACTTACTTTTAAAACTGCTTCCGCTTTATCTTATTAGTATAAATATTGATGTAAAATGGTTAGCTTTAGTTCTTTCTGTATGGCGTGGTGCGGACTTAGTAGGAGCAATGGTTGCACCTTTTGTAAAAGTTCCTCCAAAAAATTTCTTTTATATGGATTATTTGATATCAGGAACTAGCTTTTTATTAGTATTTATAATAGATAATAGTTATCTGAAATTATTGTTTTTCTTTATCACCTTCGTCGTAATAGGAGTTTCTGGAAACTTCTTTGAGAAAATGATTTATGATGATTATGAAGGAGAAGATTTTGGAGCTATTCACACTATCATAACTAGTTTTTATTCAGTATTTGGCGTCTTGTTTTTATTAATACCTTTCGTTTATGACAATATAAAAGTTCTTGGAGTATCCTTGAACATATTAACAATACTGTTTGGCTTGGGAATATTTGTTTTATTGAAATTCGAAAAACGTTAAAAGGAGCAAATATTTCATAAGTATTTAAAAGAAGAAATAGAATGAGGAACAAATAATAATAATTCATAAAAAAAGAATTGAAATTCATTTGAAAAGTGGCTGACCAAAAGGTCCTAAATTTTAACAAAGTGTATATGAGAACTCATAGACGCAGTGGTTTATTGATATCTAAATTCGCTTTATAAAAGCTTTTTAGATATCTAATAAACTTTGCGGGGGTGACTCGACAAAATCGATTTCTACGAAATCACGATTTTTGAGTCACTCCCTTTTCACTATGAGAGAGTAGTGTAATCTGATATAATGTATAGAAGCAAAAGATAAGATTATAGATTTTTTTAAATCTCCTAAAGGAGTTTTTGTATGATAAAATTAGTTGTTACAGAAATAACAACGTAAAGTAGAATATAAATAAACGTTATTGAAGTCTCTCTATTAAGGGATTTGAATATAATTAGTTGTTGAAAAGTCTAGGTTGGAATTATTTTAGGAAATGGAGAAAGTGATGGATAATATAATAGATGTAAAAGGTCTAAAAAGAAGTTTTAAAACTCCGAAAAATGGTGAATTTGAAGCTATAAAAGGAATAGACTTTTCAGTGAAAGAAGGAGAAATTTTTGGTTTACTTGGACCTAATGGTGCGGGTAAAACAACAACAATAAAAATTTTGACTACGATGCTTGCTCCAAGTGAAGGAGAAGCAAAAGTATTCGGGTTTGATACTTTTTCGGAAGCTAAAAAAGTTAGAGAATATATTAATTTTGTTTTTGGTGGTGAGAGGAGTCTTTATTGGAGACTTAGTGCAAGAGATAATTTGGCATATTTTGCAGATTTATACAAAATTCCTAGTAAAGATCAAAAAGAGTTAATTGAAAAATTAATAGCTCAAGTGGGGTTAAGTGAGTTTATAGATAAAAAGGTAGAAACTTTCTCCAAAGGAATGAAACAAAGACTTCAAATTGCAAGAGCATTATTAAATAATCCAAAAGTAATATTTTTAGATGAACCTAGTATTGGATTAGACCCAGTAGGAGCAAAAGAATTAAGAGAATTAATAAAAAAACTGTCTAAAGAAGGAGTAACTATTTTACTAACAACTCATTATATGCCAGAAGCAGAAGAACTTTGTGATAGAATTGCAATAATAAAAAAAGGTAAGTTACTGGCTATAGACGATGTAGTAGGTCTCCAAAATTTAGTTTCTAACGAAAGAAAAGAAGAAATAAAAGCAAAGAAAGAACGCGAACAAGAAGAGAAAAATAAAAAGAATTTAGAAATAACGTTAGAAGATATTTATATAGAGCTATTGGGGGATGCATAATATGTTAAGAGCGATATTAATGAGTGCCAAAGTTCAGATGAAACAATCGATAGCACGCCCAATGTTTAGATTTTGTATTTTTATTAGCCCGATATTAAGTGGAATTTTACTCGGGATGATTTATCAAAATCGTAGTGTGGAAGATTTTATGTTATATGCTTTTATAGGAGCGGGAATTACTACTTTTTGGGGAAGTATTTGTTTTTCATCAGCCAGTGATATGGATAGAGAAAAATGGCTAGGAACTATGCCAATGATTTTCACCTCACCGATAGGTTTCGAAAATATCATTTTTGGAAAAATTTTAGGGAATACACTTTGGGGAATTTTTAGTTTTGGACTTAATATGCTGACGGTAAAAATTTTATTTAATAAATCTATCCAGTTTGCAAGTTTTAGTTATTTTGTATTAATAACAATCTTAATGATAGTATCTATGATAGCTGTCGGTTTTATGATGGCAGGATTATTTACTTTATCTAGAAAAATAAGTATTCTTATGAATGTTATTGATTATCCGATAATAATGCTAACTGGGATGGTCTTTCCTATTTCAATTTTCCCAAAATTTATTCAATATATTTCATACTTATTGAGTCCAACATGGGCGATGGAAGGTTATAAATTAGCTGTTCAAGGTGGAAGTAATGAAGAATTATTGAGAGTAGCTTTTACACTGGTGATTATTATAATTATTTATTTTATTATTAGTATATTTTCATTTAGAAAAATTAAGAAACTATGTGTTATTAATGGGACTTTGGAGGTGTTTTAATATGGAAAATGTGTATAGATTTTTTAGAAGAGTTAGTTTTTCATATAAAATGTCTTCGGTATTAAATGATTGGCGTGCTTTCTTTACTATAGATTTGTTAATTCCACTAATGCAAATGATGTGTTATTCACTAGTAGGATACTATGTTTATGGTGCGGAAAATATTGAAAAATGGGTTATAAGTAATGCGATAGTAACTAGTGCATTTACGGCAATTTATAGAGTTGGTCTTCAGTTAGCGAGGGAGAGGGCAAGTGGGACACTGTCTCTAATGTTAGCGACTAAAACGAGTATTTCAGAAATATTAATTTCAAGTGCAATCTCAACTATGTTACTAAGTTTTGTATCGGTAGTTTTTGGAGTTAGCGTACTTAGTTTATTATTAGGACTAGCTTGGAATGGACAAAAAATATTGGAGTTTGTTTTTATTTTAATATTAGCAATATTTGTAGCGACTTGTTTTGGATTTTTTATCTCGTGTTTAATATTATTAACGACAGAAATTCACCTAGTAACGAATACTATAGACAAAGTGCTTTTAATATTTACAGGAGCGAATTTTCCAGTTAGTAATTTTCCATATTTAGTAGAGCAATTTTGCTATACTTTACCTCTAACACGATCTATACTTTTAGCGCAAAAATTAATAGGTGGAGAGAGTATAATAAGCAACATATATCTAATTAGAGGAGAGTTAGTGTTAGCTTTTGTATTTTTAATATTAGGAATAGTGTTGTTGAAAAATATGGAGAAAGCTGCCATAAAAGGAAGCAAATTAGATTTACTGTAAGTAAATATAAGTCTCAGAGTAGAAATGCTTTGAGTCTTATTTTTTATGTTAATTTTAGAAAAAACTTAATATTAGAGTGATTTAATGAGGAAAACGGAGGGGGCTGCCCCAAAAGTCCTAAATTTTAACAAGGTTTATATGAAAATCCATAGACGCAGTGGTTTATTGATATCTAAATTCGCTTTATAAAAGTTTTTTAGATATCTAATAAACTGTGCGGGGGGGACTCGACAAAATCGATTTCTTCGAAATCACGATTTTTGAGTCACTCCCTTTTCACTATGAGAGATTAAGGTTATCTGATATAATATATTGAGTAAACAAGGGTTAAACAGATTTGTAGAATATGATTAAATTAAGGATAGAACAAATCGTTAAATGATGCACCCCCTAAGAGGGTTTTGCACCCCCCCTAGTGATAAAAAAAGGAGCTTTTGTATGATAAAATTAGTTGTTACAGATATTGATGATACACTATTAAATAGTGATCGTGAGATTTCTAAGAAAAATAGAGAAGTAATTGGAGAGTGTAAGAAACAAGACATTAAAGTTATTTTAGCATCAGGTAGACCTGATTTTGGAATGATGAGTATAGTAGAAGATTTACAACTTGATAGTTATGATAACTACTTACTTTCGTTTAATGGAGCTAGAATTGCTAATCTTAAGACGAATGAAGTAATCTATGAGAAGTTTTTATCTCCTGAGAGAATTAAGTTCTTAATAGATGTTGCTTTGGAGAATGATTGTGATATTCTTACTTACCAAGGTGGGAAAGTTCTTACGAATCGTGATAATGAATATGCAAGAATTGAATCTAGTTTAGTAGACGCTGAGTTAGTTATTAGTGAAAATATGAAAGATGATATTAAAGAAGGTGCGGCTAAGGTAATAATTCTTAAGCATCCCGATGAAGCTATTGCAGCGAAAGATAAACTGGCGCTTGAATTAGGTGATGAGTATGAGGTTGCTATGTCTAAACCGTTCTTTATCGAGATTAATGATAAAGATATTTCTAAAGGAGTATCTTTAGATTCATTATGTAAAAAACTTGGTTTAACAAATGAGAATGTAATGGCATTAGGTGATGGGCTTAATGATTTAAGTATGATTGAGTTCGCCGGTATGGGAGTTGCGGTTGATAATGCAAATCCTACTTTAAAAGAAGCGGCGAATTTCATTTCTAAGTCAAATGATGAAGATGGTTTCGCTTATGCTATTGAAAAATTTGTTCTTGGTAAAGATGTGTAGGTAGAAAGAGGTTCTGATGAAAGTAACTTTGATTTGTGTAGGTAAAGTTAAGGAGAAATTTTATAGAGACGCTATAAAAGAATATGAAAAACGTCTTGGAGCATATATTAAGTTAAATACTATAGAAATTTCTGATGAAAAAGTAAAGGTAGAAAATGATTCAGAAATAGCTCTTGCGATGGAAAAAGAGGGGAATAACATATTATCAAAAATTAAAGATAATCAATATGTTATTACTTTGGAAATTTTAGGTAAGAATTTATCGAGTGAAGAATTTGCATCAAAAATTGATAATTTAATGCTTACAGGTAAGAGTGATGTAGCATTGGTAATCGGTGGAAGTTATGGTCTTTCTGATAGCGTGAAAAAGCGTAGTGATTTTGCATTATCGTTTAGTAGAATGACGTTTCCACATCAAATGATGCGTGTTGTTTTACTTGAACAAGTGTATAGAGCTTACCGTATAATAACAGGCGCAAGTTATCATAAATAATTGTAAAGGATGAGGTTGTATTTTCAGACAATTTCATTCTTTTTTTGCTATTAAATTATAAAGATTTTTAGTATAATAAAGGTGAAGGAAATAAAGGAGGGAGAATTTGTGAATATATTTAAAATGACAACTAGTCAGAAAGATAATGTTATTTCTAAAGAAATAATTATTGCACTTAGAAAAAAAGGGGGAAGTGATACAAAAAGAGCGATAGTAGAGTATCTTAGAAAAAATTCTGAAGTTATAACTGAAGAATATATTGATTTTCGTCGTATTTCTGAGAAGAGTAATAAAGAATATTCACCTTTTGAGTTTTTTATTAATTTTAGTTTGAATTATTTAGAAAGAGCGGAATTTTTAAAGAAAGAAAATAAAATATACACTCTTACGGATAAAGGGCGAGAGGCTAACCTTGAAGTTTTAGATTTTTCTGCTATATATAAAGAAATTAATAAGGAAATTAAACGGAACAAAGAGGTCGTTGATATTGAAGAGGTAATTACGTTCGATGAGAAAGAAATTGTAGAAGATCAATGGAGAGTCGAGCTAATTGAGAAATTAAAAAAATTTAGCCCAGCAAAATTTGAGATGTTCGCAAGAAAACTCGTTTCGAAGATGAATGTTGAAATGGATGAAAAGATAGGGATTCAAGTTTCTAATGATGGTGGATTAGATGGGTTTGGATATATAACAAGTGATGATTTTCGAACTGCGAGAGTTGCTATTCAGGCTAAAAGATGGGAAGGTAATGTTCCTTCTCCTGAAATAGATAAGTTTAGAGGGGCAATGGATAAATATAATGCTGAGTTTGGAATATTTATCACGACATCGAAATTTTCAAAAGTTGCCATAGAAGCATCTCGTTTGGGAACTAGAGCCATTACTCTGATTGATGGAGATATCATTGCTGATTTAGTAGCTAAATATGAATTATATGTTAAACCTGTAACAACTTATGTGTTAGATGAATTTTATGATAGTGAATAAGGGGGAATTATTTATGTTTAATTTAGATGAATACATGCTACATCAAGTGTTAGCTATAGTTGGAATAGTATTATTTATATTTGTTTTTGTTGGGTATATTATCACAGCTATTTTTTCAAAAATTATGTTTGATATACTTGGGGTTAGGTCAGGACTCGCGTTTATACCTTTCTATAATACTTATAGAATTTATAAAGAGTACAAAGGACGTGTATGGAAAAATAATTGGGGAATAGCTTATTTACTAACTTTTGCGATTCCATCTGCTGTAATTGGGGTCTTATTGCTATTACTGATAGATTTACGATTTACTACTGATGTTTTTAAGGAACAGTATGCTGGTTTGCTAATTACTGGACTCGTATTATTAGTGGTCGGGGGATTAGTAGTTTATATATTTAACTTTATTATGTTATTTATAATGTACTTACCAATTTTCGATACAAAAGGTAGAAGAATAGTATTATACATTCAAGCTGGATTAACAGTATTATCTATGTTTAGTGCATTTATTTTCCAGGGGAACACTACCTTAGCGAATATTTTTTCAGTAGGTCAGTTAATATTCTCTATTGTCTTTATGGTTGTCTACTTTGTTGCTGCGACAGATATTAGAGCTAGAATTAGAAGTGGAGAATATGTACTTCAGGAGAAGTTAGATTATAGGACTTTAAACAGTTATGAAATAAATTCTATTTTAAAAGCTCGAGGTAGAAGATTAGTAGTTCCTAATATGAATAATAGCTTTAGCGATTATCCAAAGAATAATAACGAAGAAATAAATAGAATTGAATATGTATAAAGTAGGAAATTCAGGTGATTTAGAAATGATGTTTAAATTACCTGGATTTTTTATGTTAGATTTCAAAATTTCTCGGTGTATTTTTTGTAAATATGAGAAGAATTGTTCATTTTGATTAGATTTATGTTAGATTTTCTCACGTATATTTAGAGATATTGTATTTTATACAGTATAATAGAAAACGTAATAAAATAAATTTAATGAGGAGTTGACTCTTAATGGATAGATTTTTAGAATTGTTAAATACCGTTAACGACTTTATGTGGACTTATTTCCTAATTGGGTTAGTGATGGTATCTGGTATTTATTTTACATTTAGTACGAAGTTTGTACAATTTACTTATATTAAAGAAATGTTCAGACTTATTACAGAGAAGCCTAAAGTTGGAGAAGACGGAGAACAAAAAGGGGTTTCAGCATTTCAAGCATTCACTATTTCAGCTGCATCAAGAGTAGGTACTGGAACAATTGCCGGGGTTGCTATTGCGATTGCAATGGGTGGACCTGGATCAGTATTTTGGATGTGGGTGATGGCTCTATTTGGAGGAGCTTCATCATTTGCCGAATCAACATTAGCTCAAGTATATAAAGTTCGTGATAAAAAAGGTGTTTATCGTGGGGGACCTGCTTACTATATGGAAAAAGGTCTTGGACAAAAATGGATGGGTGTACTGTTTGCTATTGTTATTTCAGTAACTTATGGTATAGCATTTAACTCAGTTCAAACTAATACTATTGCACAGGCTTTACAAGTTTATAATGTAAATACTCATATCGCAGGAATTGCACTATTAATTCTTACAATTTTCGTAATCTTTGGTGGTGTAACAAAAGTTGTTAAAATTACTCAATGGTTAGTTCCTGTAATGGCAGTAGCGTACTTATTTATCGTATTAGTTATTATGGTTATTAACATTGACAAATTACCTAGTGTTCTTGTTCAAATCGTTAGATCAGCATTTGGTCTTGAACAAGTAGGTGGTGGAGTAATTGGTATGGGAACATCAATTCTTTTAGGAATTAAACGTGGTATGTTCACTAACGAAGCCGGTTTAGGGTCTACTCCTAACGCTGCGGCAACAGCTGATAGTACTCACCCAGCCAAACAAGGATTTATCCAAACTCTAGGAGTTTACTTCGATACATGTTTAGTATGTACAGCAACAGCATTCTTAATCTTACTATACCCTGGTGTTGAATATGGTGCTGGTAAGTTACAAGGAATTCAACTTACGCAAGCTGCTTTAACTTCACAAGTAGGAAGCATTGGAACAATCTTTTTAATCGTAGCTATTTTCTTATTTGGATATAGTTCTGTAATTGGTAACTACTACTACGGAGAAACAAACATTCAATACTTACTTCCTAAGAAATGGGCAGTAAATGTTTACCGTGTTATTGTATGTATCTTCGTATATGTAGGAAGTATCATGGACCTAAACTTAGTTTGGGGATTAGCCGATGTAACAATGGGTATTATGAGTTTACTTAACTTAATCGCGATTATCGGTCTTTCTGGTGTAGTTTATGTAGTATTAAAAGACTATGTGAAACAACATAAACAAGGAAAAGATCCAGAATTCTATTTAGATAACTTACCAATTAAAATAGATAACGCCACAGCATGGAAAAATAGAAAAGAAGATTAATATTAAAAAAAGCACTTCTATGATGGAATTAGATTTCTAATCATTGAAGTACTTTTTTATAATGTATAGATAGTTATATTCTCATTTCACTTGCATTATAAAAAAAAGTGTGTTATTATATTAAACATATTTTAATTATAAAATATATGCGATGAGCCGATAAGTAGAAGTTCTTGCGTACCGTAGGATACAGAAAAGAAATCAGTGGTTGAGAGATTTCTCCTAGGCAGGACTTTGAAGTAGCCGGTGAGCATTTAGAGTGAAAGTAAGTAGCTTTAAACGTGGTTAGAGCGTTAATCTTATTAAGTGCTAATTTATATAATTAGAATAAAGGTGGTACCACGGAAACTTTCGTCCTTATGTAAGGATGGAGGTTATTTTTTTTACCTAGAAAAAATATCACCAATATAACTAGTAAAAGTAAAAATAATTAATAATAAAATAAAAATTTAGGAGGAATAGTCATGACTGAAATGTCTACAAAATATAATCCGACCGAAGTAGAAAATAATCGCTACAACTGGTGGTTGGAAAAAGAAGTTTTTAAAGCTGATAATAAAAGTAAAAAGAATCCATATACAATCGTAATTCCACCACCAAACGTAACTGGTAAATTACACATTGGGCATGCTTGGGATACAACTCTACAAGATATGTTAACACGTTACAAACGTCTTAAAGGATTTGATGTACTTTACCTTCCAGGAATGGACCACGCTGGTATATCTACACAAGCTAAAGTAGAAGCTAAAATGCGTGAAGAAGGATTAAGTCGTTATGACTTAGGTCGTGAAAAATTCTTAGAGCGTGCATGGGAATGGAAAGAAGAGTATGCTGGATATATTCGTGCACAATGGGCTAAACTTGGATTAGGTTTAGACTATTCAAGAGAAAGATTTACATTAGATGAAGGATTAAATAAAGCAGTAACGAAAATTTTCGTAGATCACTACAACAATGGAACAATCTACCGTGGTGAGAAAATTATCAACTGGGATCCAGTTCAAAGAACTGCATTATCTAACATCGAAGTAATTCACAAAGACGTAGAAGGTGCATTCTATCACCTTAAATATTTCTTAGCTGATGGAAGTGGAGATTATCTAGAAGTAGCAACTACTCGTCCTGAAACTCTATTTGGGGATACTGCGGTTGCTGTTCATCCTGAAGATGAAAGATATCAAAAATATATTGGTAAAACAGTTCTTTTACCAGTAACAAATAAAGAAATTCCTGTTATTGCAGATGAATATGTAGAAAAAGATTTCGGAAGTGGGGTAGTTAAAATAACTCCTGCTCATGATCCAAACGACTTTGAAGTTGGAGAACGTCATAACTTAGAACGTATCATCGTTATGGATGAAGGTGCTGTTATGAATGAACATGCTGATAAGTATAACGGTATGGATCGTTTCGAATGTCGTAAAGCTCTTATCGCTGATTTACAAGAAAGCGGAGTATGTTTCAAAATTGAAAAACACCTTCACTCAGTAGGTCACTCTGAGCGTAGTGGTGCTGTTGTTGAACCATATCTTTCTAAACAATGGTTCGTTGATATGAAGCCACTTGCTGATAAAGTATTAGAAAATCAAAAAGATGCAGATAGAAAAGTTAACTTCTATCCACCTCGTTTTGAAAATACGTTAAACACTTGGATGGAAAATATCCAAGACTGGTGTATTTCACGTCAATTATGGTGGGGACACCGTATTCCAGCATGGTATCACAAAGAAACTGGTGAAGTTTATGTTGATATAAATCCACCAAAAGATGTTGAAAACTATGTTCAAGATGAAGACGTTCTTGATACTTGGTACTCTTCAGCATTATTCCCATTCTCTACATTAGGATGGCCAGATTTAGAAAGTGAAGATTTCAAACGTTACTATCCAAATAGCTGTCTAGTAACTGGATATGACATCATCTTCTTCTGGGTTGCTCGTATGGTATTCCAAGGATTAGAATTTACAGGTACTCGTCCATTTGAAGATTGTTTAATCCACGGTTTAGTACGTGATGAACAAGGTCGTAAGATGAGTAAATCACTTGGTAATGGTGTAGATCCAATGGAAGTAATCGAACAATACGGAGCTGATAGCTTACGTTATTTCTTAGCTACTAACTCAACACCAGGTCAAGACTTACGTTACTCAACTGAGAAAATTGAAGCAAGTTGGAACTATATCAATAAAATTTGGAATGCTTCTCGTTTCGTAATCATGAACCTTGAAGGTTTCGAATATAGTGATATTGATTTAACTGGAGAAAAAACATTAGCTGATAAATATATCTTAACAAAACTTGCTAAAACTATTGAAGATTTCGAAAGATTATTCGAAAAATATGAGTTTGGTGAAGCAAGCCGTATTCTTTACAACTTTGTATGGGAAGAATTCTGTTCATGGTATATTGAGATTGCTAAGATTTCATTAAATGGTGAAGATGAAGCTGCTAAGAAAACTACTAAATCTATTTTAGTATATGTACTTGATGCTTCTCTAAAAATGTTACATCCATTTATGCCATTCGTAACTGAAGAAATTTGGCAACACATTCCTCACACAGGAGATAGTATTGTAACTAGTGAATTTGCTAAAGTTGATGCAAGTCTAGTATTTGAGAAAGAAACTGAAGATATGCAATTCATCCAAGATGTAATCACAGCAGTACGTAACATCCGTAGCGAAGTGAATGCACCAATGTCTCGTGAAATCCCAATTAAGATTAGATATTCACAAGATAGCGTAAAAGAAGTATTATTAAATGGTAGTGCGTATTTAGAGAAATTTGCTCGTCCTAGCGAACTTATTATCGAACGCGAAGTAGAAGCAAGTGAAACTGACATCAGTCGTATTTTACCAGGTGCTGAAATCTATGTTTCATTAAGTGACTTAATCGATGTAGACAAAGAAAAAGAACGTCTAGGAAAAGAATTAGAAAAATTACAACAAGAATTAGATAGAGTAAATAAAAAACTTTCTAATGAAAAATTTGTCGGTTCTGCTCCAGAAGCGGTTGTAGCTAAAGAAAAAGAAAAACAAGCAACATATCAAGAACAATATGATAGTGTTAAAGAAAGAATAGCTGCATTAGATAATTTAAAATAGTATAAAATAAAATAGATAGTGATTTGAAAATCGATACGATTTTCGAATCACTATCTTAATTTATGAGAAAAGGGAGCGACTCAAAAATCGTGATTTCGTAGAAATTGATTTTATCGAGTCGCCCCTGTACAGTTTATTAGATTTCAAAAAAGCTTCTATAAAGCTATTTTTAAAATCAATAAACCACTGCGCCTATGAACTTTGTTAAATTTTATGACTTTTGGATTAGTCCTTTTTAGTCATCTTTATTATTCTTTTTTCTCCATATTAGGAAGAAAATTATCGCGATTATTATGACTATACCAATGTATGCACCATAATTTTTAACTGCTTCACCTGTGTTAGGAAGGGTATTTAGTGATAGTAGATTCATGTTAAATCCTCGTTACACTATTTTTCGTCTTGATTTTCAGGTGTGTTGTTTAATACTTCTGTTTCAACTCGTTCTTTAACAGATTCTAAAGTTTCAGTTGATTTATTAGCGAAATCTTCAACTTTTTCTTGAACGTGTGATTCATCTACATCTTTTTTAATGTTAGAAACTTGATCTTTAATTTTTTCAAAAGATTCTTTTGCTTTTTCTTTATAAGCTTCTACAGAAGGTTTGAATTCTTCAACGATTTTCTTTGCATCACCTAGATTTTCTTTAACTTCTGCAGTGTATTCTTTTACGTTAGATACATGTTCTTTAATATCTGTTACATTATTAGATAATTCTTTTCCGTAATCAACAGCATCATTGTATTTGTTCTCTAAAGCATTCTTAGCTTTTTTAAGATTTTTTACTAAATCATTGTATAAGTAGATTGCAGCTTCTTCAACACCATTTTTCTTAGTGTAGCGAATCATGCAACGTGTGTAACCATAGTAATCTTTAGATTTTTTCTTAGCGTACTCAGCGTGTTCTTCAACTTTATTTGGATTTTTTGAATAATAGTTAGCAACGGCTATTCCTGTACCGATTGCAAATAGTTTTGATAATTTTGACATACAATTTTTCCCCTCAATTTATTATTAGATTAATTATAACACATAAATATTTAAATTTAAATAAATATAGACACCTGGTAACTCTATTTTAATAATTTGGTAATAAATAGAATTAATCTCACGTATAATGGATGTTTTATTAGAAAAATATATTACATAATTCGTAAATGTTACACATTAATTAATGGTAACGCTTGAATTAATGTGTAACATATTGTATAATAAAAAATATGATACAAGAAGGAGGAGCAATGAAACTTACTGAAAGACATAAAGCTATAATTGAAATAGTAAAGAATTTTGAACCTATTACAAGTGATGAAATAGCAGAAAAATTATCATTAGGAAAATCTACTCTAAGAAATGATCTAGCTGTCTTAGGGATGTTAGAAATTTTGGAAGCAAAACCAAATGTAGGTTACTATTATAATTATAACTTTTCATTAGGAGAACAACGTGAAGAGATAAGAAGTAAATTGGTAAAAGATGTAATGGGGATAGCTATTACTGCTAAAAGTACAGCAAATTATTCAGACGTATTATCAAAATTATTTATTTATGATGTAGGGACTATTTTTATTGTTGATGAGAATAATCACCTTGCCGGTGTCACATCTAGAAAGGATATGCTGAAATTATCTAGAAATGCTGACGGACAAAATCTTCCTGTAGTATTAGCGATGACACGTGTACCGAATGTAATATACATATATGAAGATGAATTAGTGACAGATGCATTAAGAAAATTAATTTTACATGAGATTGATTGTTTGCCTGTTGTAAGGGATGAAAAAGATGGTAAGATAATCGTTGGGAAAATATCGAAAACTACATTAATTAAGTTATTATTGGAAATACTGGAGGGATAATATGTTAACTGTACATATAATTTCAGATTCAATAGGAAATACTGCAAAGGATGTAGTTGACGCAGCACTTGTGCAGTTTTCTTATGAAAATAAGCAGTGTAAAGTATTAAAGAACTCAAATGTTTGTACAAAAGAAAAAATCGATTGCATTATGACCAATGTTAATAAGGGAGATGTAATTGTTCAGACACTAGTTGATGGTACTTTAGCAAGCTATGTTAGAGAAAAAGGGCTAGAAAAAAATATAAAAGTTATAGATCTTTTAAGCGAAATGCTAGGTACTTTTGAAGAGAAATTAGGAGTGAAAGCTGAAGGGAATCCTGGTTTAAATAGAAAGATGGGAAGTGAGTATTTCAAGAGAATTGATGCATTAGAGTTTGCTGTGAAGTATGATGATGGTAAGGATATTAATGGACTTAGGGAGGCTGATGTTATCATTTTAGGTGTATCGAGAACCTCTAAAACACCATTAAGCTTATATTTAGCAAATAGAAATATTAAAGTTATGAATGTTCCTATTATTCAAAACTTGATACTTCCAGAACAACTATATGAAGTGAAAAGAAAAGTAATTGGTTTAACAAATTCAGTAGAGCAACTTAATAAGTTGAGGGAAGAAAGATTGAAGTCTCTAGGAGTATTAGGGAATTCAGATTATACAGATGAAATCCAAATTTTCGAAGAGTTAGAATATGCTCTAGAGATTATGGAAAAACTTGGATGTCCGATAATAGATGTTCAGAATAAGGCTATAGAAGAAACAGCAGAAGTAATAATTGGGATAATGAAAGAAAAAGGTTTAGAGGTTTAAACAAGAATAATATAAAACGAAATTTTATAGAGTAATAAAATTTTATAGGGGGATTTTAAAATGTTTAAAAAATATGTTTATAATTTCAGTGAAGGAAATAAAGATATGAAATCTTTATTAGGTGGAAAGGGTGCAAACCTTGCGGAAATGAAAGGTTTAGGGATAAATGTTCCACCGGGGTTTACTATTACCACAGAAAGTTGTAATAGTTATTATGAAAATGGGGAAAGAATCAAGCCTGAGATTTTAAAACAGATTAATGAGCAACTTGAAATTTTAGAAGAAAATATTGGGAAAAAATTAGGAAGTATAGATAATCCTTTATTAGTATCTGTTCGTAGTGGTGCAGTATTTTCTATGCCTGGGATGATGGATACAATTTTAAATCTTGGATTAAATGATGAAACTACTATAGCATTAGCTAAGAAGAATAACAATTATCGTTTTGCTTATGATAGTTATAGAAGATTTATTCAAATGTTCTCAGATGTCGTTATGAATGTTGAGAAGTATAAGTTTGAGGAAGTTTTAACAAGAGTTAAAAATGTTAATGGCTACGAGCAAGATAGTGAATTAAATGAAAAAGATTTATTCAATATTGTCGAAGAGTTTAAGGAAATCTATAAAAAAGAAGTAGGTAGAGAGTTTCCTATGAGTGTAAAAGAGCAGCTTATGCTAGCTATTGAAGCTGTTTTTAAATCATGGAATAATAATCGTGCTAAAGTATATAGAAGACTACATAATATTAGTGATAAACTTGGTACTGCTGTAAATATTCAAGCTATGGTGTTTGGTAATATGGGAGATAATTGTGGTACTGGAGTTTCATTTAGTAGAAATCCTGTAACTGGAGAGGATGAACTTTTTGGTGAATATCTAATGAATGCACAAGGGGAAGATGTTGTAGCAGGTATAAGAACTCCTAAAAATATTAGTGTCTTAAAAGATGATATGCCACATTTATATAAAGAGTTTGTTGAAATTTCTAAAAAATTAGAACAACACTATAAAGATATGCAAGATATCGAGTTTACTATTGAAGATGGAAAATTATATATTCTACAAACAAGAAATGCTAAAAGAACACCGAATGCAGTAGTTGAAGTTGCGGTATCACTAGCAGAAGAAGGTGTAATTTCTAAAGAAGAAGCGATTCTAAGAGTGGGAACAGAGGAAATTAATAAACTTCTTCATGCTACATTTGAGGAAAAATCATTAAAAGAAGCTAAACAATTAACTCAAGGATTAGCGGCATCACCTGGAGCAGCAGTGGGAGCAATTTACTTCACAGCGCAAGAAGCTGTAGAAGCGGCGAAAATAAAACCTGTTATTTTAGTAAGAGAAGAAACTTCTCCAGAAGATATTGAAGGAATGATTAGCTCGGAGGCTATTGTAACTTTACGTGGAGGTATGACATCACATGCTGCTGTAGTGGCAAGAGGAATGGGGAAATGTTGTGTCTGTGGTTGCCAAAACATGATTATAAATTATTCTGAAAAAACTCTAAAAATTGCTGGGGTAACATTACATGAAGGTGATACAATCTCAGTTGATGGAAGCAGTGGTAAAGTGTATCTTGGTGAAGTAGATAAAGTTGATGCCAAATTTAGCGATAGATTCAATAAACTTTTAGGATGGGCTGATAAAATTAGAGAACTTAAAGTACTAGCAAATGCAGATAATGAAACTGACGCTAAAGTTGCTTTTGAGTTTGGAGCTGAAGGAATAGGATTATGTAGAACAGAGCATATGTTCTTTGAAGAAGGTAGAATTAGTCTAGTTAGAAAAATGATTTTAGCAAGTGATACTCATGAGAGAATTAGATTTTTAGATAGATTGCAACCTATTCAAAGTGAAGATTTTTATAAAATTTTTAAAGAAGCTCAAGGTAAATCTGTTAATATAAGATTATTAGATCCACCGCTTCATGAATTCTTACCAAAAGACGAAAATACTGTAAAACTTATTGCCGAGGAAATAGGAGTTAGTGCTAATCAACTAGAAGCGAAGATAGTTAGTATTTCAGAATTCAATCCTATGATGGGGCACCGCGGTTGTCGATTAGGTATTACATATCCAGAAATTTATTTAATGCAGGCGAAAGCTATTAGTTCAGCAGCGATTAGAGCTCGTAAGGAAGGTATTGAGGTAAATGTTGAAATTATGATTCCGTTGGTAGGATTAGAGAAAGAACTTTCGGTGCTACGTGAACAAATCGTTGAACTTGTGGAAAAAGAAATTCAATTGTACAATGCAGACTTCAAATATAAAGTAGGAACGATGATTGAAATTCCACGAGCTTGTCTGATTGCTGATAAGATTGCAGAACATGCAGATTTCTTCAGTTTTGGTACGAACGACTTAACTCAATTAACATTTGGTTACTCTAGAGATGATGCAGTTAAATTTATTGATATTTACAAGAAAAAAAATGTGTTAGAATCAGATCCATTTATTCATCTTGATGAAAGTGGAGTATTAGAACTTATGAAACTTGCAGTTGAAAAAGCAAAAGCTACTAAACCAGGTATCAAGCTTGGAATTTGTGGAGAACATGGTGGAGATGAAAAATCAATATTACTATGCTCTAAAATAGGATTAGGATATGTATCATGTTCACCATATAGGGTAATTATTGCTAGAATTGCGGCAGCTAAAGCAGCTATAAAAAATGTTGAAGCGGCACTGACTAAATAAAATATTGACAAGAGGTTCATAAGAAAGCGAACAAATCAAGTTAAAAAAAGAAGCTGACCAAAACTAAACTTTAACAAAGTGTATATGAAAACATACAGATGCAGTGGTTTATTGATATCTAAATTCACTTTATAAAAGCTTTTTAGATATATAATAAAGGGGTGACTCAACAAAATCTTATTTCATAAGAAAACATGATTTTTGAGTCACTCTTTTTTTATATTATAATAAAATTTGAAGAATAATAGTAAATTGTTTTAGTTTAATATTAACTAGTAAGTGTATAATTTTAAAATCTTTGTTTATATTACAATCTTGTTAAATAATAGTTAATATTTACAAAGTAAATTGATTTTTTTTTCAATATACATTAAAATTAGTGTAGTATATTGTAACATTTTATTGCGTAAAATAAATATGAATAAAGAGAAAGTTTAAAAATATATAAAGAGAGGATATGCTATGGCAGAAAATAATAACAATCGGTTATCAAGAAAAGATAGACACTCTCAAGAAAGAAAGAGTGTTATGCCAGGTGGATATATATCTAGAGGAAATACTAATCCAACAAATAATGGGCAACCAAGAAGGCCGTTAACAAATGAAGAAATTATGAGAAGAGGACGACCGAGTGCAAGTCGACCTACTCAACCACAAAGACCTCAAGGTGCAAATAAAAGACAAGGATTACCGCAATTCCAACAAAGGAATCCTCAACAGGGTGCTAACGGTAATGGTACAGGAGGTCCGAGAAGACCGATGGGACCAAAAAGAATAAGTAGTCCAAATTTTAAAAAAGGTAATAAAGAATTGTGGTTGAAGATTTTAAGATATGGATTGTATGTAGCGAGTGTTGCTATTATATCAATATTCTTATTATGTGTGTTCTGGATATACCAAGCACCAGCTTTTGATTCGAAGATTTTAGATAATAATTCAAGAACAATTGTTTATGATACAAATAACAATGAAGTGGCAAAATTAGGTAACCAAATAGGTGAAAACCTAGAAACTGTTGATATACCTGAAAAGATGCAAGATGCTATTTTAGCAACAGAGGATAATAGATTCTTTGAACATGGTGCGGTAGACTTTAGACGTTTAGTGGGAGCTGTTGTGTCAAACTTAACTAGTGGTTTTGGTTCACAAGGGGCATCAACTATTTCTCAACAGTTAATTAAGAGAACATTCCTTGACGATAATAAGAGTGTAAAACGTAAAGTTCAAGAAGCATACCTTGCATATAAACTTGAGCAAAACTATGATAAAGAATCAATATTTACAATGTATGTAAATAGAATCTATTATTCAGATGGAGTTTACGGCTTAAAAACTGCTGCGAAATATTATTATGGGAAAGAATTAAATCAACTTACTCTTCCTCAAATGGCTCTTTTAGCAGGAATGCCACAGCACCCTAATACGTATAATCCTTATGATAATCCAGAGGCTGCTAAGGCACGTCGTGATACGGTATTATACTTAATGCAATATCACGGGAAAATTTCAGAAGCTGATTCACAAGCTGCACAAAAAACTGATGTATTATCAGGAATTATACAGCGTGATGAAAGTGAACGTGTATTATTATCAAGTGAGTTTGATTCAAAATATACTTCTTACATGAACCAAATTGTTAATGAATTGAAGAATAGTAAAGAATATAAGGACTATGAAGGAGACGTCTTAAACTTAGGACTGAAAATTTATACAAACTTTGATTCTAAGATTCAAGATACATTAACAGAAAGTGTTAATGCAAACTATGCAGGAATAAAACAAGCAAGTAATGTGGCTATGGTTGTACTGAATAACGAAAATAGTGGTATAGCCGCTCTTTATGGAGGTAAAAAACAAATATTCCATGGATTTAATATTGCAACGCAGGCTAAGTTACAACCTGGTTCATCAATTAAACCAATACTAGCTTACGGACCAGCGATTGAGTATTTAAATTGGGGTTCTGATCATATAGTTAATGACTCTAAACTTCAAGGTTCACAAATTCAAAACTGGGATAGAAGATTTCATGGTAATATTACTATAAATAATGCATTAATATGGTCATACAATATTCCAGCGATTAAAACATACCAAGAGGTTGGGTTTAATAGAGTAAAACAATATGCAGCTAATGTAGGTATGGAAATCACAGATGATTCTATTACTACGCCAATAGGAGGAAGTGGAGATGGATTTTCGCCATTACAAATGGCAGGAGCATATGTTCCATTTAGTAATGGAGGATACTATGCAACGCCGAAAGCTATTAAAAAGGTCTACGATAGTGAAGGTTCTGAAGTGAAGAGCTTTAGCAAAGATGATAGAAAACGTGTTATTAAAGAATCTACAGCATATATTATGACATCAATGTTAAGAAATGGAGTAAATGGTTTAGCTTCGTTTGCTCGTATTAGTGGAGCTGATATGGCTGTTAAGACAGGTACAACTACATTCGGTGAAGGAGAAGCTCAAAAGTATAATTTTGATATAGATAATTATTCTAAAGATTCTTGGACAATTGGATATACTAGTAATTACACGATGGCTGTATGGCAGGGATTTGATGCAATTGATGGTCCGACGAAGTATATGACTCAAGCTGATACCCAAAGAACGCAAGCATTGTATCGAATTAATATGCAAAATATTGTCCGAATACATCCGCCAAAAGGATTTTCTGTACCAGGGAATGTTGGTTCTATAAATGGAGGAGTTAAAGTTATTACAGAAAGTGAACGTCGTCAAATAGAAGAGCAGAATAAACGTAATCAAGAAGAAAAAGAACGTGAAAATAATAACGACGATAATAATCGTAATAATAATTCTGATGACAATAATAATACAAACAGTAATCAAAATAACTCTTCGAATAATAACCAATCTAGAGGAAATAATAACAATACGAATGTTACAACTCCAGGGGGAAGAAACAATAACAATACGAATAGAAATACTAGATAATTAGTATTTGAACTACTGTAGGATGTATTCTTGCAGTAGTTTTCTTTTTAGAAGTTCAAAAATACTACACAAAAATATAGAAATGGTGTACAATATAGGAATGGAGCAGTTTATTTATTCTTTGTTAAACTGGATATATTATTCCATAAAACGTATATTATTATAAAGATGGATGTGAAACTATGAAGAAGAAATTAGTTATAATTACAGGAATAAGTGGAGCAGGGAAAAATACAGCATTAGAAATTTTTGAAAACCAAGGATACTTTTGTACAGATAATTTACCTGGGTTAGTTGTAGAGGATTTTTTAAGAATAATAGAAGAAAAAGAAATTGATAAAACAGCAATAAGTATTGATATAAGAAGTAAACACATTTTTGTCGATTTAAAAGAATTACTAAAAAAGATACAACATAGTGAATATTTTGATGTTAGAATAATATTTTTAGATAGTGATGATCAAGTACTGGTTAATAGATATAAAGAAACTAGGAAGAATCATCCATTATCATCTGAGTTTAGCTTACTTGAAGGTATATCTCAGGAAAGAAAAGATATGAATGATATTAAAGGCATTGCAAATTATATCTACGATACTACTAATACAACTGTAAAAGATTTGAAACAGAAAATATTAGAAGATTTTGGAATTGAGAAAAAAGATAGTTATCATATTACAATCTCTAGTTTTGGATATAAATATGGAGTGCCAATAGATGCAGATAATATTGTTGATGTTCGTTTTTTAAAAAATCCATTTTATGTTAAGGAACTAAGAGAAAAAACAGGTCAAGACAGTGAAGTATATGATTATGTTTTTGAGGATGAAGTTACTCAGGAATTTTATGATAAGTATTTAGAACTTATGACGTTTATGGTAGATAAGTATCAATATGAGGGTCGCGATAAAGTTGCTATTGCAGTAGGATGTACAGGTGGGAAACACCGCTCTGTAAGTGTAGCTCGAAAATTACATGAAGATATTTCGAAACTAGGATACAGGGTGTATTTAGAACATCGCGATATTAATAAGGGTAGGTAGGAAAATGAGAGCTAAAGTAAAAGTAGTTACTATAGGTGGGGGAACTGGATTGTCAGTCCTTTTGAGAGGATTGAAGAAATATCCTCTAGAGATAACAGCTGTAGTAACGGTAGCAGACGATGGGGGAAGTTCAGGAAAAATCAGAAGTGATATGAATATTCCTTCTCCTGGAGATATAAGAAATGTTATTGCGGCATTATCTGATGTGGAGCCATATTTGGAAAAAATGTTCCAATATCGTTTTGATAGTGGAGAAATTAAAGGACATCCAGTAGGTAATTTAATGATAGCAGCTATGACGGATATTCATGGAGATTTTTCTACAGCTGTAAAAGTGATGAGTAGAATCTTAAATGTCCGTGGAACTGTATTGCCGACAACTAATGATATAGCGACTTTAAATGCGGTGTTATCAACAGGAGAAATTATAAGAGGTGAATCTTCAATTACTGAAGCGGGCGGAGTAATAGATCATGTTTATATAACTCCATCTAGAGTTAAACCTAATGAGGATGTACTTAAAGCAATAGAGGAGGCAGATTATATTATTATGGGACCAGGAAGTCTATATACTTCTATAATTCCTAATCTTGTAATCTCTAAAGTCTCTGAAAAAATAAGAGAAAGTAATGCAAAAAAAATATATGTTTGTAATGTTATGACTCAACATGGGGAAACAGATAATTATTCTGTTTCAGATCATATCGTTGCGATAAACAAACATGTAGAAGAGAATATTTTTGATTTGGTTATTGCTAATTCACGTGAATTTGATGATAGTATTTTATCGAAATATCACAAAGAAAAACAAGAACCGGTCAAAATCGATCAAGAAAAAATAGAGGAATTAGGAATAAAATTAATAAAAAATAATGACGTTGGAATTGTTGATAATAATACGATTAGACATAATGCGGATAAAGTTTCTGAATTAATTTATGATTATATTATAGACGATAAGCCAACAATGATTTATAATAAAAGGTGAGAAAACAAATAAGGAGAACCAAAATGCACTTAAAATTTGATTATTCGAAAGCACTAAACTTCTTTAACGAACAAGAAGTGAAAAATATGGAAGGTTATGTGAAAGTTGCTCATGATCAATTACACAATAAAACTGGAATCGGAAGTGACTTCTTAGGATGGGTTGATTTACCAACTAACTACGATAAAGAAGAATTTGCTAGAATTAAAGAAGCTAGTAAAAAAATTCAAGGTAATTCTGAAGTACTTGTTGTTATCGGAATTGGTGGATCTTACTTAGGAGCTCGTGCAGCAATTGAAATGCTAAATGATAGTTTCTATAACTTTTATGAAAAAGATAGAAAAACTCCTCAAATCTTCTTTGTAGGTCATACTATTTCTTCAAGTTATACTCAAGAATTAGTGAATTACTTAAAAACTACAGGAAAAGATTTCTCTGTAAACGTAATTTCTAAATCTGGTACAACTACTGAACCTGCGATTGCATTCCGTATCTTCAAAGAATTACTTGAAGAAAAATATGGAAAAGAAGGAGCAAGAGAAAGAATCTTCGCTACTACTGATAAAGCTCGTGGAGCATTAAAATCATTAGCTGATGATGAAGGATATGAAACATTTGTAGTACCTGATGATATCGGTGGACGTTTCACAGTTCTTACTGCGGTAGGGTTACTTCCAATTTCTGTAAGTGGAATTGATATTGATAAAATGATGGCTGGAGCTAAATTAGCTCAAGATGAGCTTTCTTCACCAGATTTAAGTACTAATATTGCTTACCAATATGCTGTAATGCGTAATGTATTACAACAAAAAGGTAAATTAATCGAAATTCTTGTTTCTTATGAACCATCAATGGTTTACTTCAATGAATGGTGGAAACAACTTTACGGTGAGTCTGAAGGTAAAGATGGAAAAGCATTATATCCATCAAGTGTGTGCTTCTCAACAGATCTTCACTCTATGGGACAATATGTTCAAGAAGGACGTCGTATTCTAATTGAAACTATCTTAAAAGTTAAATCTCCAAATAAAGATATTGAACTTAAAGAAGCTGAAAATAACTTAGATGGACTTAACTATTTAGCAGGAAAAACTATGGACTTTGTAAATACTAAAGCATTTGAAGGAACTCTTCTTGCTCACACTGATGGTGGAGTACCTAACTTTGTAGTAGAGCTTCCAGATATGAGTGAGTTTACATTTGGATATTTAGTTTACTTCTTCGAAAAAGCTGTAGGTATTTCTGGATACATGCAAGGATTAAATCCATTTGACCAACCAGGAGTAGAAGCGTATAAGAAAAATATGTTTGCTCTTCTTGGAAAACCAGGATTTGAAGACTTAAAAGCAGAATTAGAAGAAAGATTAAAATAATCTAGAATAAAATAAAAACTGATAAAGGAATAATGTTCCTTTATCAGTTTTTTTGTATATTAGATAATTTAATTTTACTATTCAAATATTTTAAGTATGGTGGCGGACGGTTCCATCTAACTTTAATTGTCATTTAGACAATTAAAGTGGATATTACACCTTAAAATTAAGCTTGTAATCTTAATTTTACCGATGGAACTTTTCAAGTTCCATTATCACCATTACAAAATATTTGAGTAAAATTAATTAATTCATTTATTAGTCAAGTTCATATTTTTCTTACTGTTTTGTAGTAGCTGAAGTGAAACACTTTTGTGTTTCACTGCGAGAAAATAAGACTACAGGCTTATTTTCTAACCGGAATATCCTTTTGAGATAACAAAAGATATGGAGGTGTCGCAAGCTACAACTAAAACAGTAAGGTTAGTTTAAAATTAAAAACAAAAAAGAGAACGACTCTATAAATTTGATCTGTATAAAATCGTAATTTATGAATCGTTATTATCTCTTTGCCATAGTTACAAATGTGAATTTGTCAGGTCTATAACTAAGTATTCCGTATTGTAGGATATTACCATTTGATAAATATGTGATACTCTCAACAACAGCCACCATATTATATTCACCTAAGTCCATATGTTGTTTTTCTTCTTCGGTTGCATATCTAAATGAAATCTCTCGTCTTGAGTGGGTGATATTTAAGCCCAATTCTTTTTCTAAATATTTATAAATAGAAGATTCAGCTATTTCTTTATTAATAAATGGAACAAGTTTACGATCGAAATATGATACTTCATACTCTAATCTTTCGCCGTTTATCATTCTACTACGGCTAACTCTATAAAAATCATTGTCTTCATTTGATCCGAAAATATCCATTATCTTTTTATCGCCTTGAATGATATAAAGTGATTCTAAAGAAGTTTTGATTTCATATTTTCCATCGATATTTAATTCAGAAGAAGTTTTTATATTTCCTAGATAGTTATTTTTAATCCTCCCGTGTCCTAAAATTAATGAGTTTTTCCCTTTGATTTTTTGGATATATCCATTAATTTCTAGTAAAGATAAAGCTTTTCTAATAGTATCTTTAGAATAGCCGTATTCCTTAACTAACTCATTTTCACTTGGTAATTCAGTATTACGCTTATAGACACGAGTGTCTATTTTTTCTTTTAAGTCTGTGTAGACTTTTTTGTATTTACTCATTTACTATTATCCTCGCAAAGTTTATCTATTTAATTATAAATGTAGTTAGAACAAAAATCAAGGGATATGTAAATCTCTCTAAGTATTTTCAACATTTACGTATAGGTTACATAACTAGATAAAAAGAATTACATAAATGCATTGACAAAATGTAAGTGTTTTATTATAATAAGTATTGTTAAGTAATGCGAACTTATTTTAAAAAACAAGTTATAAATATAACGGAGGAAAAAGTAATGACAAAACGTTCAAGTGGTGTTTTGATGCATATTACATCATTACCGGGACAATTTGGAATAGGAACATTTGGCAAAAGTGCATACGATTTTGTTGATTTCTTGGAAGAAACAAAACAAACTTACTGGCAAATTTTACCATTAACAACGACTAGTTATGGGGATTCACCTTATCAAAGTTTCTCGGCTGTAGCAGGAAATTTAAATCTTATTGATTTTTCACTTTTAACTGAAGCTGGATTGCTAGAGGAAAGCGATTATTCAAATGTTAATTTTGGTGACAATCCTGAAAAGATAGATTATGCTTTATTATTTGAAGCTAGAAGACCTATCTTAGAAAAGGCAGTTGCCAACACTAGTAAAAATAGCAAAGTATTAGCCGAAATTGAAAAATTTGAAGCAGAGAATTCAAGCTGGTTAGCAGATTATGCTGAGTATATGGCTATAAAAGAAAGTTTTGGATATAAGAGTTTTATTCACTGGGATGAGGATATTAAAAAAGGTGAAGAAGCAGCTCGTGAAAAATATCGTACAGAACTTCAAGATAGTATAAGATACTACACAGTAACTCAATATTTCTTCTTTAAACAATGGCTAGCATTAAAAGAATATGCTAATGGTAAAGGAATTAAAATTATTGGGGATATGCCAATTTATGTAAGTGCTGATAGTGTTGAAATGTGGACAATGCCTGAACTATTCAAAGTCGACGAAAACAATGAACCTCTTTATGTAGCTGGATGTCCTGCAGATGACTTCAGTCCTACTGGACAACTTTGGGGTAATCCAATCTATGATTGGGAAAAACACAAAGAACAAGGATTCTCATGGTGGATTTACCGAGTGCAAGAAAGTTTCAAAATCTATGATGTACTTCGTATAGACCACTTTAAAGGATTCTCTGATTTCTGGCAAATAGATAAAGATGCTGAAAATGCAGTAAATGGTACTTGGGAAGCTGGTCCAGGAATTGAATTGTTCCAAAAAATAAAAGAACAGTTAGGTGATTTACCAATCGTTGCAGAAAATCTAGGATTTATCGATGCTAAAGCAGAAAAATTATTAGATGATTCTGGATATCCAGGAATGAAGATTCTTCAATTTGCTTTCCCTGGAGAAGATAATCTGGATCGTCCACATCATTATACACAAAACAGTGTTGCTTACACAGGAACACATGATAACGATGTAGTTAATGGGTGGTATGAAAAATTAAGTGAATCTGAAAGAGAACTAGTTTCTGAATACCTAAACCGTCGTGATGATGAAAAAATCACTGAAGCTATGATTAGAGGAATTTACTCTTCAGTAAGTGATTATGCAATTGTAACAATGCAAGATTTATTAGATAAAGATGCAACAAGCAGAATGAACGTTCCATCAACAGTTGGAGGAAACTGGGAGTGGAGAATGCTTGCAGAAGATTTAACAGAAGAAAGAAAAGAATTTTTAAGAAATATTACAGTAAGATATTCAAGAGAGAGGGTATAAAATGTCATTTAGTAAATATGTATTAGATAATACAAGTAAAGAACTAAGTACTTTAGAGAACAAAGAGATATATATACAATTATTAAACTATGTAAAAGAAGAAGCTGATAAAAAAGCTTTAAACTCTGATAAAAAGAAAGTTTACTACATTTCAGCAGAATTTTTAATTGGTAAACTATTATCAAATAACCTAATTAACTTAGGAATCTACGAAGAAATCGAAAAAGAATTAAACGCAGCTAACAAACGTCTTAGCGATGTTGAGGAAGCAGAATTAGAACCATCACTTGGTAATGGTGGTCTTGGACGTTTAGCATCTTGTTTCATCGATTCTATCTCATCATTGGGAATCAATGGTGATGGGGTTGGATTAAACTACCACTGTGGATTATTCAGACAAGTATTTGTTAAAAATGAACAACACGCAGAGCCGAACTTCTGGATTGAAGATTCTTCATGGTTAAGAGATACTGATGTTAAATACACAGTACCATTCAAAAACTTCAACCTAACTTCAACTCTAAAAAGAATTGACGTATTAGGATACAAAAAAGATACTAAAAACTACCTAAACTTATTCGATATTGAATCAGTAGATAGCAGTATCATTGAAGATGGTATTAGTTTTGATAAAACTGAAATCGAGAAAAACTTAACATTATTCTTATATCCAGATGATAGTGATAAAAATGGTGAATTATTACGTATTTACCAACAATACTTCATGGTATCAAATGCAGCTCAATTGATTTTAGATGAAGCTATTGCTAAAGGAAGTAATGTTCACGATCTATACGAATATGCATATGTTCAAATCAACGATACTCACCCAAGTATGGTAATTCCTGAATTAATTCGTTTATTAACTGAAAAACACGGAATTGAATTTGAAGAAGCATACACAATCGTTCAAAAAATGACTGGTTACACAAACCACACTATCTTAGCTGAGGCGTTAGAAAAATGGCCGTTAGCATATTTAGAAGAAGTGGTACCACACTTAGTAACAATCATTAAACAATTAGATGCAGTTATTAGAGAAAAATATGAAGGTGAAGATATTCAAATCATCGATAAAGATGATAGAGTACACATGGCAAACATGGATATTCACTTCTCTAACAGTGTAAACGGGGTTGCTTACCTACACACTGAAATTCTTAAAAACTCTGAGTTAAAACACTTCTATGAATTATATCCAGAGAAATTTAACAACAAAACTAACGGTATTACATTCAGACGTTGGTTAGAGTTTTCTAACAGACCGTTAGCAGCATACTTAAAAGACCTAATCGGTGATGAGTACTTAACAGATGCAACTAAATTAGAAAAACTATTAGCATTTGTAGATAGTAAAGAAGTAGCAGCTAAATTAGAAGAAATCAAACACGAGAACAAACTGGTTCTTAAAGAATACCTAAAAGAAACTCAAGGTATTGAACTCGATGAAAATAGTATTATTGATACTCAAATCAAGAGATTCCACGAATATAAACGTCAACAAATGAACGCTTTATATGTAATCAAAAAATACTTAGATATTAAAAATGGAAAATTACCAGAAAGAAAAATCACAGTATTCTTCGGTGGTAAAGCAGCACCAGCTTATATTATAGCTCAAGATATCATTCACTTAATTCTATGTCTATCAGAATTAATTAACAATGATCCAGAAGTAAACAAATACTTAAACGTATTCTTAGTTGAAAACTATAACGTAAGTGTAGCTGAAAAATTAATACCAGCAACTGATATTTCAGAGCAAATTTCATTAGCTTCTAAAGAAGCAAGTGGAACTGGTAATATGAAATTTATGTTAAACGGAGCTTTAACTCTAGGAACTCTAGACGGAGCTAACGTGGAAATTGATGAACTAGTTGGTCGTGAAAATATCTACATCTTCGGTAAAGAAAGTGATGAAATCATTAAACTTTACGAAACTGCTGGATATGTTTCTAAAGAATACTATAAAAAAGACGGTGTTAAAGAAGTTGTTGACTTCATAGTTTCTAAAGATTTAGTTAAACTTGGAAACAAAGAAAGACTAGAAAGATTATACAACGAACTTCTTAACAAAGACTGGTTCATGACACTTATTGATTTTGAGGAATATTACGCTAAGAAAGAAGAAATGTTAGCAGATTACGAAAACCGTGAATTATGGATGAAGAAAGTTATCGCGAACATTGCAAAAGCAGGATTCTTCTCATCTGACCGTACAATTGCTCAATACAATGAAGATATTTGGAATAAATAAAAGAAGAGGGGAACATTAAATGAGACTATTAACGATTAATGTACACAGTTGGTTAGAAGAAAATCAGCTTGAAAAATTAGATATTTTAGCAAAGGTAATTGTAGAAAAAGGTTATGACGTAGTTGCCATGCAAGAAGTAAATCAATTGATTAATAGCAAAGATGTTCACGATGGAATTAAAGAAGATAATTTTGGGGAATTATTACTTAATAAAATTGAAGAATATGGAGAAGAAGGTTACAGCTATTATTGGACTTATTCTCACATAGGATTTGATAAATTCGAAGAAGGATTAGCGATACTAGCTAAAGGTGAAGTTGTTGCCGTAGAGGATTTTTACTGTACGGCACAACAAACCGTGACTTCTATCGAATCGAGAAAAATTTTAAAAGTCGATCTTAAAGTAAATAATGAGATCGTAGAATTTTACAGTTGTCATATGAATTTGCCAACTTGTAAAGGGGAAGACATAGATCAAAATCTTAGCAACCTAATTAATTATACAGATAACAAAAATCTTAAAGTTTTCATGGGAGATTTCAATACGGATTATTTCCATCAAGTAGATGATTATAAAAGAATACTTGATAAAGGATTATATGATACTTATGAATTAGCCGAGAAAAAAGATGGGGGAGTTACCGTATATAAAAATATAAGTGGTTGGGAAGATTCTATGTGTCAGAAAAAATTGGATTATGTTTTTATTAATAGAAAATTAGATGTAAAAGAAAGTTTTGTTATATTTAATGATGATAATTATCCAATAATTTCTGATCATAATGGCTTAGAAGTAACATTAGCAGAAAAATAAAAAAAGGAGGAAAATGTTATGTTACAAAAAATTCAGCGCTTTGGTGGCGCTATGTTAATGCCATCTATTATATTCGCATTCTTCGGATTAGTAGTAGGATTAACTTCAATCTTTAAAAACCCTAACTTAGTAGGGAGCATCGCGACAGAGGGTACTCTTTGGTATAACTTCTGGTTCGTAGTTGAACAAGGAGGATGGACAATCTTCAACCAAATGCCAGTAGTATTCGCACTTGGTATTCCAATCGGTCTTGCTAAAAAAGCAAACGGTCGTGCAGCATTAGAAGCGTTCTTAATCTACATGGTTTTCAACTACTTCATCAACGGATTTTTAACTCAATTCAAATTCTTTGGAGTAGATGTAACACCAGCTCTTAAATTACCTACAGGTATTACAAGAATCGCTGGAGCAATCACATTAGATACTTCAATCATCGGTTCTATCGTTATTGCATCTATCTCAGTATGGATCCACAATAAATACTTTGATAAAAAATTACCTGAATTATTAGGAATTTTCCAAGGATCAACATTTGTTATCTTAGTTGGTTTCCTTATCATGATCCCAGCTGCATTCTTAACAGCTTTATTATGGCCAAAAGTTCAATTAGGAATCGCTGCATTACAAGGATTCTTAAAAGTTTCTGGTGTTGCAGGGGTATTCACTTACACATTCCTAGAAAGAATTTTAATCCCAACAGGATTACACCACTTTATCTATGGACCATTCATGTTTGGACCAGCAGTAGTAGAAAATGGAATCACAGCTTACTGGGTACAACACATTCAAGAGTTCTCTCAAAGCTCAACTCCATTAAAAGAGTTATTCCCTCAAGGTGGATTCTCATTACACGGTAACTCAAAAGTATTTGGTTTACCAGCAGCAGCTTTAGCTATGTATGTAACAGCTAAAGACAGTAAGAAAAAAGTTGTAGCAGGGTTATTAATCCCAGCAGCACTTACTGGTTTCTTAACAGGAATCACTGAACCAATCGAGTTCACATTCTTATTCGCAGCACCAATGTTATTTGCTACTCACGCTGTATTAGGTGCGTTAATGTCAGCAACTATGTACCAATTTGGAGTTGTAGGTAACTTCGGAAGTGGATTAATCGACTTCTTAGCTCTTAACTGGTTACCAATGTTCAAAAACCACTCATCTCAAGTATTCGTTCAAATCGCAATTGGATTAGTATTCTCAGTAATCTACTTCTTCGTATTTAGATTCTTAATCCTTAAATTCCAATTAAACACACCTGGACGTGAAGCAGATGATGCTGAAACAAAACTTTACTCTAAACAAGAGTACCGTGAAAAAGGTAAAGAAGCAGCTAAACCAGAAGTTAAAGATGATGCAGCTACTCACGATGATCAAGCTCTTATCATTTTAGAAGGTTTAGGTGGAAAAGATAACGTCGTAGATGTTACTAACTGTGTAACAAGATTACGTGTTAACGTTAAAGATGAAAGCTTAGTTAAAGATGATGAATTCTTAAAACGTTCTGGAGCTCTAGGAGTTGCTCGTAACGGTAAAGCTATCCAAGTAATCATCGGATTCTCAGTAGGACAAGTTAGAGAAGCTTTCGAAAAAGAATTACATAAATAAGATAATTAATAAAAAGGAACTGATGTAAAAATCAGTTTCTTTTTTTTATGAATATCTATATATAGATACTAGTACGTTATTAAATAGTGTTCTCCTTTACATTCACAAGGGTGCCAGCAGGTATAATATATGTTTTAATGATAAATAGAACATTTTTAAAAAGAGAATTAAGGTAACTTATAGATGCACAGTAAGATAAAAAAATACTTGGTAAACAATGTCTACCAAGTATTTTAATTTATATTAGAACGCTGGAGTAGCGTGTCCTTTTGATTTAAGTTCTTTGTTAATATAATCTTTAACTTTTTCACTAGCTAATGCTTTTTTAACTGCTTGAACTTTAGCATCATCTTTGTTGTCTTCACGTGCTACAAGTGAGATAGCGAATGTTAAATCTCCTTCTTTTTCAAAAGCTAGACCGTTTTTATCTGGAGTTAATCCTAATTTAGAGATGTAAGTTGGGTAGTTAAATACTAAATCTTTTTCGTTATAAGCTTCGTTTAGGTTAAGTAAGCTTACTTTAGTAAATTTAAGGTGTTTTGGATTATCTTTGATATCTGCTTCTGTTACTGTAAAGCTATTTGGATCTTTAAGAGTAATAACTTTAGCGTGATCTAATAAACGTAAAGCACGAGCTAAGTTTGTTGGATCTGAAGGGATAGCTACATCAGCACCATCTTTAAGATCTTTAATATCTTTAAGAGTTTTTGAGTAGAATGATACAGTCGCGTTGTAAATTGGTTGAATAGCTACAAGATGAGCATTATTTTTTTGGTTAAATTGTTCCATGAATGGTCTGTGTTGGAAGAAGTTAGCATCAACTTCTTTATTGTTTAATGCAACGTTAGCTTGAACGTTATCAGAAACTTTAACGATTTCTAAGTTGTAACCTTCTTTTTTAAGATCGTCTTTGATCATTTCTAACATGTCTGTCATTGGAGAAGTGTGAGAAGCTACTTTTACAGTAACTGGTTCTTTCTTCTCTTCTTTTTTAGGTGCTTCAGTTTTGCTTGAACATGCTGTTAAAACTAATAATAATGCAGCTAAGCTAGCTATAAATGAAATTATTTTCTTCATTATATTTTCTCCTATTAAGTATATTTTTTATTTAGAGGTAAGGTTGTTGATTGTATATATTATAGATTTTGAATTAGTAATAATAAATATTAATTAGAAAGCTGCAGTAGCTTTACCATCATAATTTTTTTGTAGGAAATCTTTAACTTTTTGGCTTGTTAAAGCTTTTTTCAATGCTTGGATTTTTGCATCGTCTTTGTTGTCTTCACGAGCTGCAAGAACACCAGCATATGTAAAGTCAGCTTTATCTTCCATTAGAAGTCCATCTTTCATTGGTGTAAGGTTTAATTTAGCAATGTAAGTAGGGTAGTTGAATACTAAATCTTTTTCTGCATATGCATCACTTAAGTTTAAAAGACTAACTTCTGTAAATTTAAGATGTTTTGGATTATCTTTAATGTCTTTTACAGTAACGTTATAGCTGTTAGGATCGTTTAATGTAATTAACCCACCGTGAGCTAATAATCTTAATGCACGAGCTAGATTTGAAGCATCAGATGGAATAGCTACATCAGCACCATCTTTAAGATCTTTAATGTTTTTGATATTTTTAGAGTAGAATGCTGGGATTGAGTTATAAACTTTTGCAACAGCTACTAAGTTTGTTTTATTTTTTTCGTTATACTGTTTCATGAATGGTTCATGTTGGAAAAAGTTAGCATCGATTTCTTTGTTTGCTAAAGCAACGTTAGCTTGAACATTATCAGATACTTTTACAATTTCAAGAGTATATCCTTCTTTTTGTAAATCCTCTTTAACTAATTCTAACATGTCAGTAAATGGTGGGACATGAGCAGCAACTTTAATTGTTTTGTTTTCTTTTTTTTCTTCTTTTTTATCGCTAGTTTTGCTTGAACATGCTGTTAATACAAGCACAAGAGCTAAAAGACTAGCAACAATAGATAATACTTTTTTCATTAATCTATTTCTCCTTCTTGTTTGTGAAACGTTTAGCTAATCCATAACCTATAGATTGAATAATAAATACATATATAATAAATATTATTACTATTAAATACATTAGATCATAATTGTACTCTTGATATCCGTATCTGAATGCAAATTCACCAAGACCACCTGCTCCGATTACACCCATTACAGTAGTATACGCTAGTAAACTAATAGTAGTATAGGTGAATGACAAGATTAAGTTATCCATTGTAGCAGGTAATAAGAAGTATCTAATAATTTGAATTTTTGTAGCTCCCATACTTATAGCCCTATCTACAATCTTTTTAGGAACGTTTATTAATGCTTGCTCAACAAAACGTGCATAGATACTTACACCAACTAGTGTAAGAGGCAAGATTGCTGCAATATTCCCAAAAGATGTTTTAAATAGAAATCTATTTACAGGAATTAATATGAATACAAAAATTAGAAATGGAACACTACGTAGGGCATTAAGAGAAATGCTAAGTCCTTCATAAACTGCTCTATTTTTTAATAAATAATCACGACTGAAAGCAAAAAGCATAATACCTAATGGTAGGGAAATGAAAAATACTGTTAACATAGAGTAAATCATCATATAGTTAGTTTCCCAAAATGCTTTCATGATACCATCGTAATTGGCTTTAAATAAATCAATCATTTAGTAAAAACTCCTTTACGTAGTTATAGTAATTACTGTCGTAATCGTCTTTTGCATTTTTATTAGGTACGACAATATCTTTTATAGTAGAATCATCGATAACTACCACTCGATCACAGAAGTTCTTCAGTAATGAAAGGCTGTGAGAAATCATAACAATTGAAATGTCAGTTGTAGTTCGCAGTTTATTTAATAGTGCAAAGATTTCTTTTTCACTATTGGTATCTAATGCAGAACTGATTTCATCACAAAGTAGAACTTCGGGTTCTTGTAGTAGTGCCATAGCGATAGCTACTTTTTGTTGTTCACCACCACTTAAGCTACCACAAAGACTGTTTTTTAGTCTTGTAATATTCATGAATTCAAGAATATCATCTATTTTCTTTTTATCAACAGAAACCTTATTTAATTTGTATACTAAACTTAAATGATAATATACTGTTTTATTATCAATAAGATTAGAGTGTTGGAATATATATGCTAGATTTTTTCTAGTATTTCTAAGGGTACTTGCATCCATACCTTTGATAGAAGAGTTTTTATATAGTATATCTCCGCTATCGTATGAAACAATCCCATTGATCATTTTAAGAATAGTACTTTTTCCGGTACCATTTCTACCGATAATTCCAATAACTTCTTTCTTATTAATATCAAACGATATATTTTCTAATTTGAAGTTAGCATCTTTATATTGTTTTGATACGTTTTTTAATTGAACTATCATAATATACCTCCAAGCTAAACTATACCACTTTCGGAAAATGATTTCAAGAGTTTTGTTTAATTTTTTTAAATTATTTGTTCATATTGTTCTATGCCTGTTTGATAGTGTTTAGACATCTGTTGTGCGATTTTTTCCAATTTGTACTGATACAGTTTGTAGTTGTAGATTGAAAGTAGTTTTAAAAATATAACAAAAATAGTAAAGATTACTATTATTATAACGATTTGTATTACTCTTAATTAGAAGATATAAAATGAATTGTATTAGAATAAAAATCAAAAGTGGATTATTTTTTTGTATTACAGGATGAAAAATTAAAGTATTTAACAAAAAAATTAGTGTTTATATTTTCTAAAAATGTTCTCATATAATTCTTTATTTATTTCCTTTAATCGTTTATAATTAAGGATGTGATTAAGGAGGTAATCTATGAAAAAATTGACAATAGTAGATATAGCAAAAATGGCTGGAGTAGGAACTACTACTGTCTCTAGGTATTTTAATGGTGGAAATTTAAAAAAAGAAACACACGAGAGAATTAAAGAAATAGTAGATAAGTATAATTACACGCCGAATACTTTTGCTAAGGCATTAAAAAGTACAGATAGTAAAATTATTGGAGTTATAGTTCCATGTCTTCATTCTTTTGTTAGTGGGAATACTTTAAAATATCTTGATAAAGAATTAAAAGATAATAATTATGAGACATTGATAATGAATGCTAATTTTGATGAAAATAAGCAGGTAGAGTATATAAAAAAATTAGCGAGAATGAATGTAGATGGAATAATCTTATTACCAACAACTATGACTAAAACTTACGAGAGTACTATAAAATCTGTGGATGTTCCTGTTGTTATGTTGGGGCAAGAGGGAGAGTATACATATAGTGTTGAGTATAATGACTTTAATGCAGCAAGAGATTTAACTAATTACATATTAGCAAGTGGTCATAAAAAAATAGCTTATTTAGGGGTTAGTGAGGATGATGTTGCAGTAGGATATTATAGAAAATTAGGAGTAATAAGGGCTTTAGAGAAGTATAATCTAGAACTTGAGAATATTTTAATTACTAATTTTGGTATGGAAGAAGGATATGAAATAGTAAGAGAGAATATTGAAAAGTTGAAAGAAGATAGTTGTTTAATTTGTGCTACGGATAATTTGGCTTATGGAGCGATAAAAGCTCTAGAAGAATCTGGTTTAAGTGTTGGAGAAAATTATTCGGTTGCTGCCTTTGGAGATTATACATCATCAGCACTATTAAAATCACCGTTAACAACGATAAAGTTTGATTTGAAGGATGCTGCCAAGCAGACTGTAGAGATGTTATTGAATATAATAAAAAAAGAAGAGACAGCTATGAAATTATTAATTGGTTATGAATTAAAAACAAGGGATAGTGTAGTTGACTTAAATAATTATGGAGAATAAAGATGACGAAGATAAAGGCAATTTTTTTTGATATTGATGGAACGATTAGAAGTTTTAAAACAAAAACAATTCCGGAGAATACTGCAAATACATTAAGAAAGTTAAAGGAACAAGGTGTTAAGATATTTATTGCTACAGGAAGAGCACCATTTCATACTACATTTTTAAATGATTTATTAGATTTTAAATTTGATGGCTATATTACGATAAATGGTCAATATTGCTATTTAGAAAATGGTGAAGTTTTAAATGATAAGATATTATCTCAAGAAGATATAAAAAATGTTCTTCCTTATTTTAAGGAGAATAAGATTGCGTGTGACTTTGCTTTATTAGATGGTGCATTTATGAATTTGAAAAATTCAAGGGTAAAATGGTTAGAAGATGAGCTAGGAGATTCAGAGCGTTTTAAAGAAGATGTGTTAGCATATGATAAAGCAATTAGTGAGAAAATCTATCAGCTTAATGTCTTTGTATCAGAAGAGGAAGAGGCAGACTTTTTAGCATATATGCCTAATTCAAAAGCGGCTCGTTGGACTACTCATTTTACAGATGTTATCCCGAAAGATGGTGGGAAAAATACCGGAATTGATGCGGTTATCGCATACTTTGGTATTAAATTAGAGGAAACTATGGCATTTGGTGATGGTGGTAATGACATAGATATGCTTAAACACGCTGGTATAGGCGTAGCAATGGGAAATGCTGGGGAGAATATTAAAGAGATTGCAGATTATATCACGACAAGCGTAGATGATGATGGGATTACAAATGCTTTAAAACATTTTAATGTAATATAAAAACAGAGACTAGAAGAATTTTAATAAATCTTCTAGTCTTTAACTATTTACTAAATTTTTCTAAGAATTTATCAACACTTTCTTTTGGCATTATGACGGTGAGTTTGTCATTAGCTTCTAGAATAGTATCGCCCTTTGGCACTATTTCACGTCCGGAGCGTTCAATATGAGAGATTAGTGTATTTTTAGTCCATTCTATTTCTTTTATTGATTTTCCAACTAAGAAACTATCGTTTGAAACTGTTGTAAGGATTTCTACTTCCATTTCAACTTCATCATCGTCTAGTTTATTACTCGATAGAATTCGATCTAATAGATATTCATAAACAGGTTTTGTTCCTAGTATGTTCGCTGTTATATACGCAAATAGGCAACAAAGTGCTATTGGAAGGAAATAGTTAAGTTTTTGTGTCATTTCAAATAATAATATTATTGAGGTGATAGGACTTCTTACAATTGCTGTTAAATATCCAGACATTGATAATATAACAAATAAAGCAGTATATTTGGGATCAAAAAAGTTACTAAATAATGTACCGAGTACAGCACCTTGAATTAAAATAGGTAGGAATATACCACCAGCAACTCCTGATGTAAATGATATAAGTGAGAATAAAGTCTTTATAAAATATAATGTTAATAAAAACATAAAGCTAAATTTATTCTCAATCAAAAATTCTACTAAACTATGTCCACTTCCTAGAACTATAGGATAAAAAATAAATAGGACAAATGAAATGAAAAAAGCTACTTGGGGTCTAAAAACTATATTTAATTTGAAATATTCATAAATTTTGAATAGTATTTTTATAGTAACATTATAAAATGTTCCGAATATCCCTAATAAAATACCTAATAAAGCAACCCAAGGATATATAGTAACTTCCACATAAGGTACATCAGGGAATTTAAATATTGCTGTAAGTCCGAAAATATATTGTCCAACAATATTGGCAACCACAGCAGCACTAAAGCAGCAAATTACGATTTTTTTTGTGATTTGTTTGTGTACTTCCTCTATAGAAAATAAGACACCTGCAAGAGGCGCTCCAAAGGCAATAGAGAGACCGGCACTAGCACCACAAGTAATAAGATATTTTTCTTTAATACTATCCTTTTTTAAAATTCTTGATACAAGTTTTCCACTCATGGCCCCGAGTTGAATGGATGGACCCTCTCTACCTAAAGATAGGCCGCCTAAACTAGCTGTTAATCCTCCAATGATTTTATAAATAAGTACACGTAATGGATTTGAATTAAGTCTACCTGTTATTTCTGCTGATACTTGAGGAATTCCACTTCCACTCGCCATTGGTTCTCGTTTAAGTAAGAAACCTGAAAATAAGGCTAGTAATATTAAGATGGCTAATAATAAAATTTTATATATCAAACCGTTTTTAATAAAATCAGCCGTATAATGAACAAGTTTTTCACTATATCCAATAAGTAATCTATAGCTCGCGCCTACTATTCCTGCAGCAAGTCCAACTAAGATTCCATCAAAAAGTAATGAAGATTCAAGTTTTAAATTTTTGTTATCTATTTTACTAATTTTGGAAATTTTCATTTAAATCTCCTTTCTAAAAAATGTCTATAACATAATTTTACTCTTAAATAGGAAAAAAATCAAAAAAATTTTTAAATATCATTTATTATTAAAAATATAAAATGTGTGATATAATATAATTATGTTAAGAAAGGAGTAAACAGGATGAATATATTAGTAGTTATTGGTATAATAGTGTTAATTATCTTACTAGGACTTTATGCATTTTGGCTTAAATTGTTAAAAGGTAAGCCAGGGAGAATTACTGGAGCTGAAGTAGAGAAAAAATCTTTTGAAGAAGCACTTGTTGTAGATGTCCGCTGGAGAAAAGAGTATGCTAGAGGACACGCAATTAATGCCGTAAACTTACCGATTAAACTTTTTAAAAATAATAGTGACGTGTTAGACGATTATAAAGATAAGGATATAATTCTATATTGTGTAGTTGATGTAACGTCTCGTAACACTGAAAAATTATTAAGAGAGCGTGGATTTACAAAACTTCATATTGGAGATGGAATTAAACAATATGATTATGGTAAGGCAATATACAGCAATGCATTATTATCTGAATTCAAATACCGTATCTCAGTAAGTAAAAATAAGCAGTTTTTAAACTTAGGTAGTGAAATTTTAAATGATGAAGAAATCAAAGTTTCTTCTAATGAAATAGATAGTATTTTAGATAAGTTAAATAAAGATTCAGAAATTTTTGTTTACAATGATAAACCAGAAGAAAGTAAAGCTGTGTGTAAAAAACTTGGTTTAGATGGTTACACAATTATTAATTTAATTGAACCATTTAATACAACTAAATATCGAAATGCTTTTTATAATAAAAATGATTATATAGAAACCCAAGCTGATTTAGAAGCTTCTCCTTGCGGTTGAGCGTAGAAATTAAAATAAACGATAGGTTATCGTTTAAAATTAATGTTAATAAAAGAATGATATTTTCATTATAAGTGGAGGAATCCTTTGTATGATGAAAACAAATTTTGGGAAATTCACATAGAGTAGGATTACTAGATGTGAGTTTCTTTTTTGTATAACTAACATAAAGATTTAATACGTTTACTATAAAAAAATGTTAAATTAGGTTATAATATAAGTGACGGAAAATATGAAATAGAGGAAGATAATTATGAAAATTTTACACGTATTAGCACAATTACCTATTAAGACAGGAAGTGGTGTATATTTTACTAATGTTATTGAAGGGCTTAAACAGTTTGAAGTTGAACAAGCTGCGGTTTATGCAACAACGCCGGAATATGATTTTAATTTTTTAGATGAGAAATTTGAAGTTGAGTTTCAAGGCAAGGATATTAGTTTTCCTATCGTAGGTATGAGCGATATTATGCCTTATGAAAATACTTTGTATAAAAATATGACTGCTGAGATGTTGGAAACTTGGCAAGAAGTATTCCGTAAAAAATTAGAAAAAGCTAAAAAAGAATTTAAGCCAGATGTTGTAATCACACATCACTTATGGATTTTAAGTTCTATAGTTTGTGATGTATTTGAAGGTGAAAAAGTAATTGGAGTTTGTCATAATACGGATATAAGACAAGCTGAAAAGAACCCAGCAATGAAAGATAAATATGTCGAAAGTCTTGATAAATTAGATAAGATATTAGCACTTAGTAGTGGTGTTATAGAAGGAATTTCTAATATTTATAGCTACCCTGAGGATAAAATTATAAATATTGGTGCTGGATATAATGAGAAGATTTTTTATCCTGCTGAAAAATACGAAAAACAGGATAATGTAAAAATTCTATACGCAGGGAAATTTGATGAATCAAAAGGTTTTTATGAGTTGATAAAGGCATTTAGATTATTAGAGAAAAAAGACGCTAATGTAGAATTAGAATTAATAGGGAACTTGAAAGAAGAGGATAGACCTAGGGTCGAAGCCTTAGTTGGTGATTCTAAGAAAATAAAAATTTATAACGCCGTAGATCAAGCACATTTAGGGAAAATAATGAGGCATAAAGATATTTTTATACTACCATCTTATTTTGAAGGGTTAGGTCTTATTGCGGTGGAAGCTTTAGGAAGTGGACTAAGAGTAGTTGCTACTGAGATAGAAGGGCTTATAGAATTTCTTGGGGACAAAATAAATAATTCTGAGATAATAGAATATATAGCAATGCCAATTATTTATGACACTGATAAGGCTGTTGAAGAAGAAAAACCAGCATTTGTAAATAGAATAGTAGGTGCTTTAGAACTTATGATAGAAAGAACAAGAGAACAACGTGAGATTCCTGCTGAGTTACTAGAAGAAATTGAACACCACTCTTGGAAGAGAAAAATAGAAATTATTTATAAATTATTGTAAAATAATACTTAGTGATTATTTGCTAACGATGGATTAAACAAAAGATTACAAATTCATCAATTTAAAATATGTAGATATAAAGTTTTAATGTATTATTGATAAACTTTACGGTTGAGCTTTAATATTAAATAAATTGTACGGGAGTGACTAGAAAAAATCGCTTTGTAAAAATAAGATTTTTGAGTTGCTCCCATTTACAGTTTTTTTAAGAATTATTAGGAGAAGAAAATGGATAAGATAATATTAATAGATGGTAATAGTTTGAGTTATCGTGCTTTTTACGCTATGCCAGCTTTAAAAAATAAAAAAGGACTTTATACAAATAGTGTATATGGTTTTACATTGATGCTAGAAAAAATCTTGGCGGATACTAATCCAAAGTATGCGTTAGTTGCCTTTGATAAAGGTAAACAAACTTTTAGACACCAAAGTTATGAAGCATACAAAGGTACTAGGGATAAAACTCCTAGTGAGTTAGTAGAACAATTTGGGTATGTTAGAGAACTTCTTGATTCATATGGAATAAAGTATGAAGAGCATTTTGATTATGAAGCGGATGATATTATTGGAAGTTATGCTAAAATTGCTGAAAAAGAAGGTTTAGAAGTAATAATAGTGACTGGAGATAAAGACTTAACTCAACTAGCTAGTGAAAATATAACAATTTACTACACTAAGCGTGGTGTTACAGATATAGATTATTATACGCCTGAGTTTATTGCTGAAAAATATGGATTAACTCCAGAACAAATCGTTGACATGAAAGGGCTTATGGGAGATAAGAGCGATAATATCCCAGGAATTGCTGGAGTTGGTGAAAAAACGGCGATAAAATTATTGACTGAATATAAAACTGTAGAAAATGTACTAGAAAATATTGATAATATTAGTGGTAAAAAACTAAAAGAGCGTCTAACAGAAGGACGAGAAGATGCTCTATTAAGTAAAAAACTAGCAACTATTTATACTGAAGTTCCAGTTGACAATAAGTTAGAAGATTTAACATATAGTGAGAATGTAGAACTAAAAAGAGAGTTATTTGAAAAGCTTGAGTTTGTTTCGTTTTTAAGAAAATTATCTCAAGAAACTTCTACTGAAGAGGTGGGCGTAACTGCTGAAGAGGCTGTTGCTCCTAAAAAAGAAATTAATATTGTTTTAGCAGATAAAAATACGAAAATAGATTTTACCGACAGTGCTTTGCATGTTGAGTGTTATACAGAAGATTATCATAACTCAGATGTAGTTGGAATAGTAGTCTATAAAGAAGGAACTGCTTATATTTTTAGTGAAGAACAATTTTTCACTAATGAGTTTGTAGTAGATTATCTTCAAAGTGAAATTTCTAAAACTGTTTATGATTTTAAAAAGATTTTATTTATAGCGAAGAGAAATGGAGTAGATATTAACGGAGAAGTTTTCGATGTGAAAATTGTATCTTATCTCCTTGATGTTAATGCAAAAACTGAAATTGATAAAATCGTCTTTAACTATCTTGGAAAAATAATGTGTAGTGATGAAGAAATATATGGTAAGGGGGCAAAACGAACTTTACCAGTTCAAGAAGTTATTAATCCGTATATAGCTGAAATTGCAGAGAGTATTGCATTGATGAAACCATTGATGGAAGAAAAACTTGCAGAAGAGAATATGACGGACTTGTATAAAGATATAGAGATTAAAGTGGCTAAAGTACTAGCTAATATGGAATTTGAAGGAATACATGTTAGTAAAAAAGCTCTTGAAGAAATGAGTGCAGAATTTGATGAAAGAATTAAAACTTTAGAAGCTAGCATATATACTTTAGCTGGTTCTGAATTCAATATAGCTTCACCTAAACAGTTAGGAGTGGTACTATTTGAAGATTTAGGCTTACCACCGATTAAGAAAACAAAAACTGGTTATTCTACAGCTGTAGAGGTACTAGAACAACTACAACATAGTCATGAAATTATTCCATTGATTATGGAATATAGAACTATTACAAAATTAAACTCGACTTATGCAAAAGGGTTAGTAAAAGATATTACTCGTGAAGGAAAAATTCATACGCGTTATGAGCAAACATTAGCTCAAACAGGGCGCTTATCGTCAGTGAATCCAAATCTTCAAAATATTCCAACGAGAATTGAAGAAGGGAAAAAAATCAGAAAAGCATTTGTTCCAGCCTCTGATGATAGAGTAATCTTATCTATTGACTATTCGCAAATAGAGCTTAGAGTATTAGCTCATATCGCACAGGACGCAGGAATGATAGATGCCTTTAAACATGATGTAGATATTCATACTAAAACAGCTAGTGATGTTAACGGAGTCAGTCTTGATGAGGTGACTTCTTCAATGCGTCGAGAAGCTAAAGCTGTTAACTTTGGTATTGTTTATGGAATTTCTGATTTTGGTCTATCTAATAACCTTGGGATTACTAGAAAACGTGCGAAAGAATTTATCGATAAATATTTAGAAACATTCAAAGGTGTTGATAAGTATATGACTGATATCGTAGATTTCGCTAAAGAACACGGTTATGTAGAAACTTTATTCAACAGAAGAAGAGCTTTACCTGATATTAATGCGAAGAATAAGATTGTGGCTAACCTAAATGCACGTATAGCGATGAATTCACCAATTCAAGGAACTGCTGCAGATATTATAAAAATAGCTATGGTTAATGTATTTGAATATTTAGAAAAAACAAATGTAGATGCAAAATTATTATTACAAGTACATGATGAATTAATATTTGATGTAAATAAAGATATCGAAGAAGAGTTTACAAAAGAAATGATTAAAATCATGGAAAAAGCGGCTAATTTAGATGTTCAACTGAAAGCCGAGGCTAGTAGTGGAGTGTCATGGTATGATGCTAAGTAAAAAATGTAATATTACAAATCTAATATTCTGAAAATTAATTTTAAAAGACAGATAAAAAGCTGGAGTTTTCTTTTAAAATGAAATATATTACAACTTAAAAAACTTATAAAAATATCATAGATAACTTGAGGATTTTTAGAGGTGATTTTTATTGTGCTAACTTATAATTACTATTATAATTGTAAGTTAGCCTTTTTTTATTTATATAAAATACTTTAAAAGTTTGCATAATAAAATATAATAATCTAAAAAAGTTCTTAAAAATAAAAGTTTACAAACTGCCTTGATATTTGATATAATTAATAAAAACAATATTACATGTCAAATGTAAAATAACATTCTGAGGAGATGTGGTTATGAATAACAATCCATTAGTTAACGCAAGAGAGCAAATTAAAGGTGCTTGTGAAGTTTTAGGTTATAAAGAAGAAGTGTATGAATCTTTAAAAGATCCGCAAAGATTTATTGAGATTTCTATTCCTGTTAGAATGGATAATGGTGAGGTGAAATACTTTAAAGGATTCCGTTCTCAGCATAATGATGCAATTGGTCCTACAAAAGGTGGATTAAGATTTCATCCACTTGTAACAGCTGATGAAGTTAAGGCGTTATCAATTTGGATGACATTTAAATGTGCTGTTGCTAATCTACCATATGGTGGAGGTAAAGGTGGTATTATCGTAGATCCAAAAGATCTATCAAAAGGTGAATTAGAAAGATTATCACGTGGATATATTCGCGGGTTGTACAAATATCTGGGTGAAAAACAAGATGTTCCTGCACCAGATGTTAATACTAATGGACAAATCATGTCTTGGATGATTGATGAGTTTAATGTTCTTACTGGAGAACAAGGTATAGGAACTTTAACTGGGAAACCATTAGAATTAGGTGGTTCTTTAGGTAGAACTCAAGCGACTGGATACGGTGTAGCACTTGCTGCAAAATTGGCACTAGAGAAATTAGGGAAATCTACAGAAGGTGCGAAATTTGCTGTTCAAGGTTTCGGTAACGTAGGTAGTTATACTGTTGATACAGCCGTGAAATTTGGTGCTACTGTAGTTGCTGTAACTGAGCGTGACGATGATGGTGTTCAGTATGCTGTTTATCGTGAAGAAGGATTATCATATGCAGAGTTGCAAGAATGTAAAGATAAGAGAGTTAGATTCCATACATTACCAAATACAAAACGTTTAACTTTAGATGAATTTTGGGCTTTAGATGTGGATGTAGTGTGCCCTTGCGCATTAGAGAATGCTATCGATGAAAAAGAAGCTAATTTAATAAAAGCTACTGTTGTCTCAGAAGGAGCTAATGGACCAGCAACTTTAGCTGGAGATAAAACTCTACAAGAAAGAGGAGTCGTGGTAATTCCTGATATTCTTGCGAACAGTGGTGGTGTTACTGTATCTTACTTTGAATGGGTACAAAACTTACAAGGTTACTACTGGACAGAAGAAGAAGTTGTAGAAAAACAAGCGAGAGTTATGACAAAAGCATTTAATGATATTTGGGAAGTGAAAGAAAGATTTGCTATTCCTATGAGAAAAGCTGCTTATGTAAACTCTATAGAAAAAATTGTTAAAAACATGAAGCTAAAAGGTAAATTAAGCTAATTATAATTTAAAAGGTGAATCACTAGGAGAAATGATTTCTAGTGATTCACCTTTGCTATTTATTCGAAAGGACTTCGAGTATATAATCATCGAATTGATGTTGGAATATTTTTTTATAATCTAAAAATTTGTAATGTTGAATTTCTACATTTTGTAGAGTATCTAGAAGTTTGAGTTGAGTTTCAATTGGAGTTTTAGGATCTAGGTATGAAAGTGCATAATGTACTTTTTGAGTTATAGAATTACTGAAATTTAGTACATCTATTGAATTTAGTGTGTCATATAGATAATCTATCTTGTCAGAAAAATCACTTTCAAACTTATAAATATTTTTGAAAAAAGGATTCTTTTTATTTTTGATATATGTGTTTTTAATATCGCAAAGTGAACAATCTGAGATGAATATCTCTTTAATAGAATTGTAATAACTTGCACAAACTATGCTAATAGCAGCCCCTTGACCTAGTCCAGTTACTAGAATTTCTTTATTCGGAAAGAGCTTTTCTATAATACTTATAGTATCTAGTGCATCTTGATAAGCTAGATTAAAATACAATGTGGATGAAGAACTATCTAAAAATGGGAAATGAGAACAAGGTGTCTTATTCTCGCTATTACCTGCTTGCCCTCGAATATGTAGTGAGGCTAAAACGTAGTCTAGCATACTGTATTTCGTTAAATTCAAATAATCTTTATTTTTCACCTTGTATTCAGGGAAGTCGACGATAACTCCTTTAATGTTTGACTTAGGTATAGCTAAATCTATTTCTATTTGTGAATTATCTGTTCCTTGAAAAATTATTTTTTTATATTGAACAAATGGGTGTGGTATATCAATTATATTTTCTTTATATACTAGTTTTCTATTTTTTTCTAAATTCATAATGCACTCCTATTCAACTTCTAATAAAAACTTAACTATTTCATCATTGAAGTTTGGAATATTTTCGTGATAATATTTTTTATATAAGTACAGTTTTTTCTGATTTTTGATACTATCATATATTTTTTCTTGGGTTTCTTTAGGGCAATCTTCGTCTAAATTTGAAATACCGAATAATACTTTACACTTTAAAAGTTTAGCAAAGTTTAATGTATCAAGGTAGTAAAGGTTATTCAAGAAAGTATCGGTATTTTGTCCACTTGTATTAAACCATCTTGCGTGATGAGTGAATTCTGAATATGCATTATTTCTATTGTCTTTTTCATAATTATTTTGAAAGTCTGCTAAGAATGGATATAAACTTATGCATTTCGTTACATTTTTATTTAATGCTGAAAATATTATAGAATATGCTCCGCCTTGAGATGCTCCATAGGTAACTATATTTTTTGAATCTACTTCATCAAATGAGCCAACTATTTTAGAAAGAATGAGTGTATCTAGAATATTTTTATAAAAAATCATATTTTCTATATTTTCATCAAGTCCTACTGTTAGATGTCCAAAAACTGAGGGTGAAGAACTACCTGAATCTTTACTTTTACCGCCTTGATTTCTAAAATCTATTGCGACGACATCATAGCCAAGAGAAGCAAATGTAGATTTTTCTAACCAGTTTCTACTTGATGCAGGATATCCATGAAAATAAAAAAGTACGGGTATATCTTTATTCGGATATAATTTTCTATACTGCATATTTTTTATGTATTTTGCATAAATATTAGAATTATCATAGCTAGTGAAAGTTAAATCATAAAATTTTATATTCTCAAATTTAGAAAATGGAGTTTTCTTTAGGGTGTATTGGGGCTGAATAGTTTTTATTAATTTAAGCTTTTCTGTCCAAAATTTTTGAAAATTTTCCATGGTGCACCTCGATTTAACGTTTTCATTCATTTATATACTATCATTCGTATTAAAAAAATTCCAATATTTTGAATTGTAATATTTATTAGTTTTTCTAATCTGAAAAATCGAAGGATACTATAATAATTGAAAAAAAAGTTTATATGTAGTAAAATTATTTATTAATGACTAAAAAATTATAAGGAAAGAGGTTAAATTAAAACCATATGGATCTCAGTATCTTAATTAAAATATTAATAATTGTATTATTACTTATTGCCTCGGCAATATTTGTAATGTTTGAATTTGCACTTGTTAAACTTAGACCAACAAGGGTGAATGAATTAGTGGAATCAGGAAATAAAACTGCAAAAATATTAGTTACGATGGTAGAACAATTAGATCACTACTTATCTGCGACACAGCTAGGTATTACAATTGTTTCTCTTGGATTAGGTTGGATAGGGGAATCAACATTCCATTCTCTATTTAATCCTATTTTTGAATTGTTAAACTTAAATGAAACTGTTACGCATACCATTTCATTAGTGGTGTCATTCGGATTTATGACATTATTACATGTGGTTTTAGGGGAATTAGTTCCTAAAACTATAGCGATTCAATCTGCAGAAAAAACGTGTTTACGAGTGGCTTGGCCAATGTATATGTTCGATAAAGTTATGAGACCGCTAGTGTGGTTACTTAACTCATTAGCTAATCTTATAGCGAAAATGTTTGGATTCGAACCTGCTTCTGAACATGATGATATTCATAGTGAACAAGAACTTAGAACGATTATGAAATCTTCAAGACTACACGGTCAAATTAATGATGTAGAATACCGCTATGTAGAAAGAGTGTTTGAGTTTGATAATAAAATTGCTAAAGAAATTATGACGCCTAGAACAGAGGTTGAGGCAATTGATATGAGTGATTCTCTAGGGATAATAATGAGACAATTAAAACAAGAAGAATACACAAGATATCCAGTAATTGAAGATGGAGATAAAGACCAAATACTAGGGATTTTGAATGTTAAGAAATTATTATTCACAGATAAACCTATAGAAACTACTAAAGATTTAGAAGAATATATTACACCAGCTATAAAAATCTTTGAACATACGCCTATTTCTCAAGTTTTAGCAACTATTAAGCAAAATAGAGAACATATGATTGTTATAACAGATGAATATGGAGGAACTAGTGGTGTAGTTACACTTGAGGATATAGTTGAGGAGATTACTGGAGAAATTCGAGATGAGTTCGATGAAGATGAACAGAGTTTAGTTAAAAAATTAAAAAATGGACATTATCTAATTGATGGTTGGGTCCCAATTCAAGATGTAAATGCACTGTTTCATGTACATCTACCTCATGAAGAAGTGGATACTATTGGGGCTTATGTATATTTAGAAAAATACGAAGCAAAAGTGGGAGCAGTTTATTCTATAGATAAACTAACGTTTGTAGTTAGAAAAGTAGAAGAAAATCAAATACGAACTTTAGAAGTTTGGAAAGAAAAATAAGAGGAATTAGAAGAAATGGTGGTGAAACGCTATTTCTTCTTTTTATATATGATGCAATAAATTACTGTTGTAGCTAAAATGAACTTAAAAATTGCTAGTTTATCTTTACTATTCCGAACAATAGTGGTATTATATACATATAATATACGAATAAAATATGTTGAGTGTATATAGTGAAGAGAAAGCTATATGCATGTAAGGAGTATAAAATGAAGTTAAAGAGAAGTGAAAGAATAGTTGTAATGACGGAGTATTTATTAAATAATCCTAATAAATTAATTCCGTTGACGTATTTCGTTTCAAAATTCAATCAAGCTAAGTCTTCTATAAGTGAAGATATACACATAATAAAAAATGGTTTTAAAGAAGAAAATATTGGAGAGGTTAAAACGCTAGCAGGAGTGAGTGGTGGTGTAATCTTTATACCTACTTTAGTGGAAGAAGATGCTAAAGCTATTCTTAATGATTTTATGACTAAAATAAATGGTGGAAATCGCCTATTAGCGGGTGGATATATCTTTATGTCTGATATAATAGGGGATCCTAGTTTGATGAATAAGCTAGGACGCGTGGTTGCTACAGTTTATAAAAATAAAGAGATAGATGCTGTAGTTACAGTTGCTACAAAAGGTATTCCGGTTGCTTATGCAATAGCGTCAATATTGAATAAACCAGTAATCATTATAAGACGAGATAATAAAGTAACTGAGGGAACTACTGTTGCAATTAACTATGTTTCAGGTTCTACTAAGAAAATAGAAACGATGATTCTTTCTAAAAGAAGTTTAAATACAGGATCAAAAGTACTACTAGTGGATGATTTCATGCGTGGAGGAGGGGTCCTAACAGGTATGGAAAGCTTAATGAGTGAATTTGATGTTGATGTTGTTGGAAAAGTTATAATTACACAGTGTTTTGATTCGCCAAGAGAACATGAAGATGATTATTTATACTTGTCTAAGATAGAAAATATCGACGAATTTAATGGAACATTTGATGTTAAATTAGGGAATGTTTTAGAAAAATTACGCCAAGTAGAAAAAGAGGATATTGGAAATGAGTAATAATAGATATGCAGTTATATTAGCGGCTGGAAAAGGAACTAGAATGCAGTCGAAGTTATATAAGGTATTACACAAAGTTTGTGACAGAACAATGGTTGAACTAGTATTAGATAGCCTTAGTGATTTAGAGATGCAAGAAGTAATTACCGTAGTTGGTCACGGAGCAGAAAGAGTTAAAGAAGTCTTAGGAGATAGAACTAAGTTTGTTCTACAGGCAGAACAACTAGGAACAGCTCATGCTGTTAAAGTTGCTAAAGATGAACTTAAAGATAAAGAAGGTACGACTATAGTAATGTATGGAGATACTCCACTAATTCGTCCTGAAACTATCAATAGTATGCTAGATCACCACGAGAACACAAATGCTAAAGCTACGGTATTGACAGCAATAGCTGATGACCCATTTGCATATGGTCGTATAATTCGTGATGTTAATGGGAAATTAGTGAAGATAGTTGAAGAAAAAGATGCAACAGAACAAGAGAAAAAAATCAAAGAAATTAACTCTGGAATCTACTGTTTCGATAATAAACTTTTATTTGAAATGTTAGAAAAAGTTAAAAACGATAACAAACAAGGTGAGTATTATTTACCAGATGTACTTGGTTTGATTCGTGAACAAAAAGAAATAATTGAGACATATTTATGTGAAGATTTCGATGAAACTTTTGGGGTCAATGACAGAGTGGCGTTAGCTTATGCCGAAAATGTTATGAGAAACAGAATTAATACTAAACATATGCTAGCAGGAGTAACATTGGTAGATCCAACTAATACATATATTGCACCAAATGCAATTATTGGTCGTGATACGACAATTTATCCAAATGTTACTATAAAATCAAACACGGTAATCGGCGAAGATTGTCAAATTAAACCAAACTCATATTTAGAAAATGTGAAAATAGGGAACGGTGTTAAAGTATTGTCTTCAACAATTAGTGATTCAAAAATAGGAGATTTTACTAGTGTAGGTCCATATGCGCATATTAGAAATAACTGTGAGTTAGGTGAACATGTTAGAGTTGGGAATTTTGTAGAGTTGAAAAATACAACTTATGGAGATGGTTCTAAAACTGCACATTTAAGTTATTTAGGTGATACAGAAGTAGGAAATAATACAAACATTGGATGTGGAACAATCACAGTAAACTATGATGGTAAAAATAAATATCGTACAAAAATAGGAAATGATGCATTTATAGGATGTAACTCTAATTTAATAGCTCCTTTAGAAATTGGAGACGGTGCGGTAGTTGCAGCTGGAACGACAGTTACAGAAAATGCGCCAGATGATACATTAGTAATAGCTCGAGTAAAACAAGAAAATAAAATGGGTTATGCTAAAAAAATGCCAGCAGGTAGAAAATCGTAAAATATTATAGTTAGATTTAGAGATTGTTGTTATAGTAAAAATAATGAAATTTAACTGTACTAGTCGGATATTAAAAAAATTTTTAATTTTATACAATATCGAGAAAATATATGAATAATACTGAAGGAAGCATGAAAGATGGTTTAAATAACTTGTCTTTCATGTTTTTTTATCTTGAAATAGTTTTCTAAAAAGTATATAATTACATATGAAAAGGATGTGTTACAAATATAGTGTTTGTATTATAATAAAAATGTAAGGAGGAAAAATCATGAAATCAAAACACCAAAAAATATTAGAATATATTAAAAGTCTACCAATCGGAAGCAAAATATCAGTTCGTCAAGTGGCTAAAGAGCTAAAAGTAAGTGAAGGGACAGCTTATCGAGCTATAAAAGAGTCGGAAAATCGTGGTTTTGTTTCTTCTATTGAACGAGTAGGTACGGTAAGGATTCAGAAGAAAGAACGAGATAATGTGGAAAAATTATCATATTCTGAGATTGTAAATATAGTTAGTGGACAGTTGATTGCAGGTCGTGGAGGAGTTCACGAGATAGTTCAAGATTTTGCGATTGGAGCTATGGATTCTGAACAAGTTGGGCAACATATTAGAAAAGGTACATTATTAATAATAGGAAATCGTCCAAAAATCATAGAAATGTCATTGGAAAAAGGATGTGCAATCTTAGTAACGGGTGGTTATGTTCCAAATGATTCAATTAGAGCATTGGCGGATAGTAAGAACTTACCTTTAATTATTACACCACATGACACTTTCTCGGTTACTCATTTAATAAATAGGGTAACAAACGACCAAATAATTAAAAGAGATATAATTACTGTTGAAAGTATTTATATAAAAACTGAAAAATTATATACTATTAATTTAAATAATACGGTAAAAGATTGGTATGACCTTCAATTAGAAGTAGGACACACTAGATATCCTGTTGTTAATGAATATGGAAAATTAGTTGGTATAATTGCAGCATGTGATGTATTTTTACAAGATAAAGATGCGTTAATTAAAGAAGTCATGGAAAGAAAAGTTGCGACTACTACTTTAGATACTCCAATATCTTCTGTAGCGAATACTATGCTATCAGAAGGTTATGAGCTTATGCCTGTAATTGATTCTAAAAATACATTATTAGGAATAGTAACAAGAAAAATTGTTATAAATTCACTATTAACTAATAATAGATTCCAAGATGGAAATAATAATGATACATTCGATGAAATTATGCGTAAAGGAATAGTACCTAGAGCAGATGGACTGCAGGTTAAAGTTATACCTCAAATGTTAGATCAATTTGGTACTTTTTCTAGTTCGGCACTATTGAGTATTATTGATGAATCTATTCATATTACAAGTTATAACTACAATAGAAGTGAGGTTCTAATGCAAAATGTATCTCTTTATTTCTTAAAATCAGTTCCTTTGGATAGAACAATAACTACAAAAGTAAATATCTTGGATATTGGTCGAAAAACTGCTAAATTTGATGTAGAAGTTTATGATAAGACGGAATTAGTGGCAAAAGCTATGGTAACATGTCAAGTATTCCAGAGAAATTAGAGAAAGAAGAAGTTAAATGGATATATACGAAAATTTATATGAGGAAATTTTTCAAAAAATAAAAGAAAATGATAAAATTATAATTCATAGACATGAAAGACCTGATCCAGATGCTTACGGATCTCAGGGCGCTATGTATCAACTTATCACAGAAAATTTCCCGGAAAAAACAGTAATAACAGTAGGTAAAGACTCACCATCCTTAGATTTTTTATTTAAAAATTCAGAAGTAACAGAAGAAGACTATAAAGATGCCCTTGTTATAGTAACTGATACAGCAAACTTCCCTAGAATAGATGGAAAACTATTTACTAAAAACAACTTTCTTATAAAAATAGATCATCATCCGCCTTTAGATAATTATGGAGGAATTAATTTAGTTAACACTGATGTTTCATCTTGTAGTGAATTGATATATAATTTTTATGAGTATTTAAATAAAAATTATGGTATTAAATTAAATGATGAAGCTGCTAAATTATTATACCTTGGTATAGTAGGAGATACTGGAAGATTTTTATTCCCGAATACTTCTAACGACACACTAAGAGTTGCATCAGAATTAATAAAATATGATTTTAATATGAGTGCGCTATTAGATAAGATGGAGATAATTAGTGAAAACATTATGCGTTTTAGAGCATTTATTTTTGAAAATTATGATGTCTATCAAGATGGTGTTGCATATCTAAAAATTACCAAAGAAGATATGGATAAATATGGAGTAGATCCTGGTGAAGTTTCTACAGGGGTCAATTTACTTAGAAGTTTAAAAGATTTATATGCATGGTGTTTCGCTATCGATGAAGGTAATAAAGTGCGTGTGCGTATACGTTCTAAAGGCCCTGTAATCAATACTCTTGCTGAAAAATATGCAGGTGGAGGTCATCCGTTAGCGAGTGGAGCAACGGTGAAAAACTGGGAAGAATTAGATGATTTATTAGATGATATGGCTCGAGTAGTGGCAGAATATCTTAGAGAAAATAATATCAAAATAGAAAATTAATATTATATTTTCGGAATTTTTTCTAAAATATTGTTAATAATTTTCCTTGACAAGTCTAACGCTATAGTGATATACTTATTAGAAATTAATAAAAACCAATACTCGTATAAGTAATAGGCGGAATATTTAAAGAGAGTACCGTGGCTGAGAAGGTATATTAGGAAGTTTATGAAGATGGTTCGAGTGGTTAATAAGGTAAACATAAATTGTAAACTTTGTTCGGTGGTCCACGTTATAGGATAGACTATGTTAGTAGTTGTAATAAGTAAAATGTAAGGTGGTACCGCGTATGACGCCCTTATTCTGAAATTCAGAGTAAGGGTGTTTTTTTATTTTCAAAAAGAGAAAGGAGATAGACATGATTGAATTAAAAAAAGTTAATAAGATATATAATAATAAAGTTCATGCTCTAAAAGATATTAATTTAAAGGTTGAAAAAGGTGACATTTATGGAATAATCGGTTATTCTGGAGCTGGTAAAAGTACGTTAGTAAGGCTGTTAAATGGACTTGAAGTAGCAACAGATGGAGAGGTAATCATCGATGGTGATGATTTCAACAAAATAACTGAAGAACAACGTCGTTTAAAACGACAAAGAATAGGGATGATTTTCCAACACTTTAACTTACTGTGGAGTAGAACAGTTGCAGAGAACATTGCATTCCCATTAGAAATTCTAGGAAAGTCAAAAGCTGAAATTAAAGAAAGAGTAGAAGAATTAGCTAAATTAGTAGGTTTAGAAGATAGATTAAATGCTTATCCATCTCAACTTTCTGGTGGTCAAAAGCAAAGGGTAGGTATTGCTCGTGCGTTAGCTGGGAATCCTTCAATCTTACTTTGTGATGAGGCTACAAGTGCTCTTGACCCAGAGACAACTGCGGAAGTTTTAAATTTAATTAAAGAAATTCACAGAAAAACTAATATCACAGTTGTTCTTATCACTCACGAAATGAATGTTATTAAGACGATTTGTACAAAAGTTGCTGTTATAGATGGTGGAACAATTGCAGAAGATGGATTAGTTTCAGAAGTATTCTATCATCCAACTCAAGAAGTTACTAAGAAATTCTTAGCTCAAACTTCATTTGCTTCAGAGTTTGAAGAGAGAGAGAATATTGAGGAGTGGAAAAAAATATTCACAGAAGGAGTTATTATTAAATTTACATTTGATAATAATACATCGAAAAAACCGATTCTTAGCACTTTAGTACGAGAAATAGATTTTGATTTTACAATAATTAATGGACATATCGATAAAACTGCAAATGCCAATATTGGTACACTATTTGTTCAGTTAATTGGAACTAAAGAAAATACAGATAAAGCAATATCTAGATTAAATGAACTAGGTATTTTAACGGAGGTGTTATAATGTTTGATTTTTCAAGAGTTAATTGGGATAAAGTACAAGACAAAACAATAGAAACACTTATTATGACTTTTGAGTCACTTATTGCAGTGTTTTTAATTGGTTTGTTTTTAGGGTTATTATTATACTTAACATCTAATAGTGAGAGTGCGTTTGGACGTGGATTTTACGCTGTTGTTACTGCAATAGTTAATATTTTCCGTGCGATTCCATTTATTATCTTAATTGTATTATTAATTCCGTTTACTAAGTTTTTAATTGGTACAATTATTGGTGTTCAAGCAGCAATTCCAGCACTTATTATTTCAGCGGCACCATTCTACGCTCGTTTAGTAGAAATTGGTCTTCGTGAAGTAGATAAAGGTGTAATTGAAGCAGCTCGCGCAATGGGAGCTAAAAATTCGACTATTATCTTAAAAGTTTTAATTCCAGAAAGTTTACCAGCGATAATTTCAGGATTAACTGTTACTGCAATTGCTTTAGTTGGGTCAACAGCTATGGCGGGTGTTATCGGAGCTGGGGGATTAGGTAACTTAGCATACTTAGACGGATTCCAACGTAACAACAGTACTTTAACATTTGTTGCAACAGTATTAATCTTAATTATCGTATTCGCTGTGCAAATTCTTGGTGATACAATTGTTAAGAAAGTTGATAAAAGATAAATATGAAGAAGGGGCTGACCCAAAAGTCCTAAATTTTAACAAAGTGTATATGATAATTCATAGACGCAGTGGTTTATTGACATCTAAATTCGCTTTATAAAAGCTTTTTAGATATCTAATAAACTGTGCGGGGGTGACTCTAAAAAATCGATTTCTCCGAAATCACGATTTTTGAGTCACTCCCTTTTTTGTTTATAAATAAAAAAACATGATCATAAACAAATAATGGACGATTTTATAAATTATTATGTCTGGAAATTATAAAATATTAATGTTTTACGAATAATTGACACCAAAATAGGTTAAAAAAACTTGAAAATGTGGTAAAATAATAAAGACTGTTTAAATCAAGAAATTTATAAAATAAAAAGATAAGGAGTTAAATTTATGGTTATTCAATGGTTTCCAGGTCATATGGCCAAGGCGACAAGAGAAGTAAAAGAAAAGCTAAAACTGGTAGATATAGTTTTCGAATTAGTAGATGCACGTTGCCCACTTTCTTCACATAATATGTACCTAGATGAAGTTGTTAAAGATAAGAAGAAAATAATTATATTTAATAAAATTGATCTATGTGATAGAGCTGAGACAGCAAAGTGGAAAAGTTATTTTGAAAATAAAGGATATACAGTAGTTTATACTGATGCAAAAAATAGTAATAATTTGAATAAAGTAATAGATAAGGCGAAAGAAGAACTTGCAGAAAAAATTGCACGTCAAGTAGCTAAAGGAATTAAACCAAGAGCAATTAGATCTATGGTAATAGGTGTTCCGAACGTTGGAAAATCTACATTTATTAATAAACTTATTAAGAAAAATGTCGCTAATACAGCTAATAAACCAGGTGTTACTAAGAAACAACAATGGTTGAAATTAAATAAAGACATAGAATTATTAGATACACCGGGAATTCTTATGCCCAAGTTCGATAATCAAGAGATTGGTAAGAAGTTAAGTCTAATTGGATCAATAAAGGATGATATTACGCCACTAGATGATGTAAGTTTATATTTAATAGAACTTTTAAAACAAAGTTATTTGGAGAATTTAAATAATCTTTATAAAATAAATGTTACAAGTGAAGATGAAAATGCGTTCATTATGGAAAAAGTAGCTGAAAAGAGATTTAAAAAAATCGGCGGAGACTATAATTACGATTCGACAATTAAGTTGTTAATTCAAGATTTTAGAACACAAAGATTTGGGCTTATTACATTAGATAATTATAGTGATTTATTAGAAAATGAGGAACAAAATGAAAATTAGTGAGATAAAAGAACTCTTAAATCAAGAAAATATTTCCGAAGAAATATTAGATGAATTAAAAAAAGATGAGAGAAGCGGAGTTCAGAAATTACTTATAAGTTATGCTAAAAAGCAAGAAAAAAAACTTTTTTATAAAAAAGAGTATGAAAAAAAATCATTTTACGAAAATAAATGTTATAATAATGGATGTAAGTATATTTGTGGAATAGATGAAGTAGGAAGAGGCCCGCTTGCTGGACCAGTAGTTGCTGCAGCGGTAATTTTAAAGAAAGATAGCTATTTCGAAGGATTAAATGACTCAAAAAAATTATCAGAAAAAAAACGTGAAGAATTATATGAACAGATAAAAAAAGAGGCTGTTGCGTATGCCATTTGTGAAGTGGATAACATTGAGATTGAAAAATATAATATTTATAATGCGGCTCGTATAGCAATGCAAAGAGCAGTAGAGAAATTGAAAGTTAAGCCGGATTTCTTACTAATAGATGCTATGCCATTTGAAAATTATCCGATTCCTAACTTTAGTATGGTTAAAGGTGATGAGAAGAGTGTATCCATTGCAGCTGCTTCTGTAATTGCAAAAGTTTATCGTGATAATTTAATGAAAGAATATGCGAAGAAATATCCACATTATGATTTTGAGAATAATGCGGGATATGGTACAAAAAAACATTTAGAAGGTTTAAAAGAATATGGAATAACACCAATTCACAGAAGAGACTTTGAACCTATAAAATCAATGATACAAGGAGGAAAACATGAGTAACAATAGTGGAATAAGTATTTCGAAAAATTTACAGAAAAATAACAACAATAAGAAAAATAATATTAATAATCGTACAAGCAATAATATACTAGCTGCAAAAGAGCAAAACAACAACAATACTAAGCAAGTAGTTAAGAAAATCACGAATAAAGTTAAATCTCAGAAAAATAAATCTAAGAAATTGCCTAAAATTAGCATAACTCCATTAGGAGGAGTAGAAGAAGTAGCTAAAAATATGTATATGGTGGAGATTGGGGATGAGATTTATGTTCTTGATGCAGGATTAATGTTCCCAGAAACAGAGATGATTGGTATCGATGCAGTTATACCAGATATAAGTTATTTAGTACGTAATAAACAAAAAATTAAAGGGATTTTCTTATCGAATGGTCACGTAAGTTCTATGGGAGCTGTACCATATATTATTGATAAATTAAAATGTCCAGTTTATGGTTCTAAATTAACAATAGATTTATTAAAAAATCATCTTAAACAATTAGGTATTAAAAGAAGAATTAAGTTTTATTATGTAAAAGATAATAATAAGTATGACTTTAATAATGCAAGTATAACATTTTTCAAAACTACATATTCAATGCCAGATTCTTTAGGTATTTGTATAGAAACTAGTCAAGGAAATATTGTTTATACTGGTGAGTTTAAATTTGATCAATCAGTAAGTAAAGAATATAAATCTGATATCGTGAAGATTAGTACATTAGGTCAAAAAGGTGTTCTAGCTTTATTAAGTGATTCAAGTAATGCTAATGTTAAGGGATATAATGTTCCTGAGAATGAAGCTGCTGAGCAAATTGATAATGCATTTTACCAAGCCAATAAACGTATTATTGTAACGTGTTATGCTTCTAACTTCCTAACAATTTCTCATATTGTAAGAGCAGCATTAGCGCAAAATAGAAAGATTTTACTTCTAGGTCAAGCTATTGAAGCATCTATCAATACTGCAAGAAATATGAATTATTTACAAATTGAAGATAGTAACTTAATTAAAGTTGAAGAATTAAAAGACTATCCACAAAATGAAGTATGTATCCTTTCTTCAGGTGACCAAGGGGAACCAATAGAGGCTATGAAGAATATTGCTGAGAAAAAAATTGATGGAATTCAAATTGAATCTGGTGATACAATCATGATCGCAGCTACGCCTTCACCAAATATGGAAGTTATGTTATTCCAAACTTTAAACCTATTAGTTAAACTTGGAGCAAATGTTGTGACAGCTTCTAAGCGTCTTCACGCTGCTAGCCATGCAACTAAAGAAGAGCTGAAAATGATGTTAAATATGCTTATGCCAAAACACTTCATCCCTGTTCAAGGAGAATTTAGAAATCTACGTAAACATGCTGAAATCGCAGCTGAAACTGGAGTTGCAGCAGAAAATATTCATATTTTAGCTAAAGGTACGACTTTAGAATTAAGCGGAAACAAATCTAAAACATTATTAAACAACGTTTCTGTGGGGAATATTCTTGTCGATGGTCGAGGAATCGGAGATGTAGAAGATAGCGTATTAAAAGATAGAAAACTATTATCAAATGATGGAATCTTCGTCGCTTCATATGCTATTAGTAAAAAAGAGAAAACTCTAGTAGGAAGACCGGTTATTCAAACTAAAGGGTTTGTCTATGTTAAGAAGAGTATGGAGTTAATCAAGGAAGCAGAAGAAAAAGTGATTGAGTACTTAGAAAATAATCCAATTAAGAGTATTAGAGAATGTGCAGCTGTGAAAGCTGAGATTAGAAGTATGCTTTCAAGTTTACTATATGATAATACTAAGAGAAAACCAATAATAATAATTAACTTTTCATTAGTTTAGTAATGAAATATAACGGGAAATCGGAGGGAACAACAAAGAGGGGCCGACTCAAAAGTCCTGAATTTTAACAAAGTGTATATGATAACTCATAGACGCAGTGGTTTATTAAGATCTAAATTCGCTTTATAAAAGTTTTTTAGATATCTAATAAACTGTGCGGGGGTGACTCGACAAAATCGATTTCTTCAAAATCGTGATTTTGAGTCACTCCCGTTTTGAATTGCTCCTTATTGTTCCCGTTTTTAGTCTATGTAAATGAGGTGAAAAAATGTCAAAAGTTATTGCTCATATCGACATGAATTGCTTTTATGCAAGTGTAGAAGAAAAGTATAATCCTGAGTTAAAAGGAAAACCTTTAGCAATTGCAGGAGAAGTGAAAACTAGACATGGTATAATAGTAACCTCTAATTATGAGGCGAGAGAGTTAGGAATTAAAACTACTATGCGGGTTGGAGATGCAAGGAAAATATGTCCTAATATAAAAATACTTCGTCCGGATATGGCTAAGTATCAACAAGAGTCTAAGTTGATTTTTGATTTAGTTCGTGAATATACAGACAAGATTGAGATAGTTTCTGTTGATGAAGCATATATAGATTTAAGTGATTTTTCTGAACCAATAAAGGTGATAGCTACAATTCAACGTAGAATCTATAAGCAACTCGGAATGCCGTCATCAGTAGGCGTTTCTTTTAACAAGTTTTTTGCTAAAATGGGATCAAATTTGAAAAAGCCTCTTGGTTTTTCAATTATTAATAAGAAAAACTATAAAGATATACTATGGAATCTGGATATAGGAGAGATGCATGGTTGTGGGAAGGCTTCTACAAAAAAATTGAAAAAAATTGGTATAAATACAATTGGTGATGTTGCTAGTGCGAATGAGGTTATTCTACATAGTCTTCTAGGTGTTCAAGGTCTGAGATTAAAAAATAAGGCTAATGGAGAAGGTAACGCGGAATTAAAATATACAGTTGATAGAAAGTCTATAGGTAATTCCAAAACATTTATTAACGATTTAATAGATGAAGATGATATTTTGAAAGAAATTAAAAAATTAAGTGAGAAGGTTAGTTCTAGGGTTAAATCTCGCAATTATGTAGGAAACAATGTTTCGATAATGGTGAGATTTAGTGATTTTAAGACAATTACTAGATCTAAGAAGATACCTGAATATATTTCTAACGCGAATGATATTTTTAATTATGCATGGGAATTGTTGGTTGAACATTATGATTTCACACAAGGAGTAAGATTACTAGGTGTATCGTTAAATGATATTAAAAAAGCAAAAGAATTAAAAATTCAGCTTGATATTTTTGATAAAAAAGATTATAAAGAAGAAGAGAGACTTAGAAAACTTTCTAAGAAATTAAAAGCAGAGTTTGGTGATACAATAATAACCGATTTTGAAAATTTTGATAAAAAAGATAAGTCGATTATAACGACAAGTTTTAGTAAAGATTTTTTAGATTAATAAAGGAGATAGAATGTTAGCAATAAACAAGAGATTACAATTAGTAGCTGAATATGTAGAAAATAGAAGGTTAGCTGATATTGGAAGTGATCATGCCTATTTGCCAATTTATTTAGCTAAGAATAATAAAATTGATTATGCTGTAGCGGGAGAAATTGTTGAAGGACCACATAAAGTTTCTATAAAAAATGTTAGAGAAGAAGGCTTAGTTGGAACTATTGATTGTCGTAAAGCTGCAGGTTTGGATGCTATTGAGTTAAGTGATAATATTGAAGTAATAACAATTTGTGGTATGGGTGGAAAGCTAATAGCAGATATACTAGAAAAAGGTAAAGAAAAATTAGCGAATAAACCAAATTTAGTACTTCAGCCAAACGTTGGAGAAAATTTTGTTAGAGAAAAATTACAAGAATTAGGTTATGAGATAACAGCAGAAAACATTATTGAAGAAGATGGTCATATTTATGAGATTATCGTTGCAAAACCAGGTGTTATGGAATTAACAGAAGATGAGATTAATTTTGGTAAGTATTTATTAGTAGATAAAAATGAATTGTTTGTGAAGAAACAAAAACAAGAACTTTCAAAAATTGAATATATTTTAAGTCAATTAGAAAAAGCAAGTGAAATTCAAGAAAATAAAGTAGCTGAATTTAAAAATAAATATAAAAAAATATTAGAAATTATTTCTTAAAATTTTTATAATAAGGAGGGAAAGGTATGTTGCAATCTTTACATGATGAAAGAGAAGCTAAAAAGTTATTGAATTTTAGCGTAAAAATTGCTAAAAGCATGTTGTCATACGGAGCAGAAGTATACAGGGTTGAAGATACAGTAAATAGAATTTATAAGTCATTTGACAATATTAAAGCGGCGAATAGTTTAGTTACTTATAATTTTGTTATTGTATCTTTTACATATAATGACAATACTTATACGACGATGAGAAGGGTTGTTTTGGGAGATCGTGATTTAGAGAAGATTGCACTTCTAAATGATATATCTAGAAAAATGGTAATGGGTGGTTGTACGCTAGATTATGCATTTAAAAAAATGAAAGAGGTAAAGGCGAAAAAAAGATATTCTACTACTTCGGTTATAGTTGCTCTAACTTTATCAGCTCCATTTTTTGCGATAATGTTTGGAGGGACCTTTAAAGATAGTTTGATTGCATTTTTAATAATGGCTATACAGGCTGCGTTTATAACATTTACTTCAAAATATAAACTGACATTATTTGTAAGTAATTTCTTGGGAGCATTTATTACAACTATATTGGTAATGTTATTAAATAAGATTTTCTTAATACATAATCCATTTAGTATTATTATTATGAGTTTGATGCCTCTTGTTCCTGGAGTTCAGGTCACAAATGCTGTTCGTGATTTTATGGCTGGGGATTATCTGTCTGGAATGATAGGAATACAAGCTGCAATCTTTGTATCTACAGCTATTGCGCTTGGTGTTGTTATGGGATTAAAATTGGTGTAAGGAGAAACTATGGAGAATAATATTTTTATACAATTTATAGCTGGCTTTGTGGTTAGTGCATCTTTTGGTATTTTCTTTAATGCACCTAAGAAATCCATATTTACTTGTGGGTTAATTGGTGCCATCGGTTGGTTAGTTCACGTAGTGACTAATTTGCTATTAGCAGATGTTGTAGTAAGTAGTTTTCTTGGAGCAGTTTGTGTAGGTGTTCTTTCTACTAACGCATCTAGAATATTAAAATTGCCAGCAACTATATTTATTTATACAGGGATGGTACCTCTAGTTCCAGGTTATGGTATGTATAATACTATGCAAAATATTGTAACGAAGAATTATGGAGTAGCTTCTCAAGTTGGGATTGAGACTATTCTTCAAGCAGGGGCGATAGCAATGGGAATATTATTAGCGTCTGTGTTTTCATCGTCAATTCAGAGGGTAAAGATACAAAGAAAACGATAAAAGTGATATAATAGTGGTAGTGAGTTTACAAAGGAGTCGAGTATATAATGGAATATATTTTATATTTTGCAGAAAGCTGTCCGGACACAGCACCGTTTAAAGAAAAATTATCAGAATTAGGGATTATATATAAAGAAGTAGAAGTAATGTCTTCTTTAAGAAATTTTAAAGAATTTCTATATGTTAGAGATACATATTCACAGTTCGAAGGAATAAGAGGTAATATGAAAATTGGTATTCCTTGTTTAGTTATTAATGAAAATGAATGTATCCTAGAACCTAATGAATTAGATAAATTAAAAAAATAGTTTTAGGTTAAGAGAATGATTCAAAAATCATGATTTCCGGTGAAATTGATTTTGTTGAGACCGTTTCACAAAATTTATTAGATATCTAAAAGCTCCTATAAAGCGAATTTAGATATCAACAAATCATGGTGTCTATAAATTTTTTTAAAAATTAGAATTTTTAAGGCAATCCCTTACTTTGGGAATTAACTACAGAAATTAACATTGTTTTTAATTTTATTAATTCCTTGCTTTTTATTTTTAAATTTGATATAATTAAGAAATGCTAGGTGGGGAGTTAGCGGTGCCCTGTACTTGCAATCCGCTTTAGCAAGACCGAATACCGAGATGCGGGTAGAATAGGGAATGTCGAGTTTAACACGTAATGTTGAGACTAAGGCACCTTACGACGCAATACTTATGAACCATGTCAGGTCCGGAAGGAAGCAGCATTAAGTAAGTCTATTGTGGGTGTGAGTTTTTGTCGAGGTTGAGTTGTCGATTAGACTAACGGTTTTTTAATCTATTCAAGTCTCGGTTGCATATAGTATAAATCGATGATATCTAAAAGTAAATTCGCTTTTGGATTTTTTTTGTGTTTTGAAAAAATAAAATTATGTAAATCATAGGAGGGGTTATGTATCAAGGGAAAAACTTTTCTGAACGTGCAAGTATTTTTATTAAATTGCTATTGCCAGTTTTAGTTTATCAAGTAATTTCATATTCATCTGGTATGATTGGAACGTTTATGGCGGGACATTATAGTCCTACAGATTTAGCAGGTGTAAGTATGGGTGTTAACATTTGGAATCCAATTATGTATACACTAAATGCAATTGTGTTAGCGTTGATTCCGATTGTATCGCAATTAATCGGAAAAAATAAAGAAGAAGAGATTCCTACGGTAGTTAGACAATTTCTGTACATAGCTGTTATTATCAGTGTTGTCTTAATTATTGGACTAAATACTTTAGCAACACCAATAGTAGATCGATTAGGTATGGATAGTAATATTGCAAAAATAACTAAGAACTATCTATTTTATGAAAGTTTTGGAGTACTATCTATCTTCTTATATGTAGTTTTACGTGCGTTTATAGACAGTTTAGGATTAACAAGATTATCGATGATAATGATGATAGTATCTGTACCTGTAAATGTATTCTTTGCCTATAGTTTCATTTTTGGAAAATTTGGTATGCCTGAGCTTGGGGGTGCAGGAAATGCAGTAGCTGTCTCAGTGACGTATACTGTGCTATTTTTTATAGCGTTATTTATAGTATTAATAAATCCTAAAATTAATAAGTATAAAATATTTGAAAAAGAAAAAGTAAAATTCGAAAAGTGGGGAGAAATTTTTAAATTAGGAATTCCTATAGCTCTAGCTACAGCACTTGAGACGGTTGTCTTTTCAACGTTATCTTTAATGGTTTCACGTTTTGATACGACAATCATTGCTTCTCATCAGGCTGCGTTAAATTTCTCTGGATTTTTATATACTTTACCAGTCAGTGTTGCAAACACTGCAACAATTATAATAGCATTCCATGTAGGAGCTAAAGATTATAAACAGGCAACAGAGTATACAAAACTAACGGTAATAATGGGGATGATACTTTCGAGTATAGCAGGATTAATCGTCCTGTTATTTGATACAAAAATTCCATATCTATATACTAATGATAGTGGAGTAATCACATTAACAGCAGAGTTATTATTATTTGCAATTGGTTTTGCTATTTGTGATTCATTTGCCTCATCATTAGCAGGAGTACTACGTGGATACAAAAAAGTAGTACCAATATGTGTTGTAATGTTTATTGGGTATTATTTAGTAGGAATTCCTACAGCATATTATTTTGTATTTAAACAAGGGATTGGTATAGAAGGTCTATGGATAGGATGGATAATTGGACTAGCTGCTTATGCCTTAGGTGTATTATTCTATTATCTATACATGAGAAGAGGAATTAGCAAAAAAATTAAATTAGCTAAATAATAAAAAGATTTTGTAGTAAATGTAAATACTACAAAATCTTTTTTATTTTCACTTGTATAATCACTTGACTAAAATTTTGAAAAACTATATAATGTGATTATCAAAACTAGATAAAAAGGAGGTAAAAATTTGAACAAAGTATATCCAAAATGGTCTGAATTGCCAAATCTAGACTTGTATTTAGATCAAGTGTTATTATACGTAAATCAATTAGATAGCTCCTCGATTGTCGATAATGACAAAGGTTTAACATCCGCAATGATAAATAATTATGTTAAAAATGGTCATCTGGATAAACCGATTAAGAAAAAATATAATCGAAAACAATTAGCAAGATTAATAGTTATCACATGCTTAAAAAATGTATTTTCAATTCAAGAAATTAGTAAGACAATAAATAGCCTAACTTCAGACGGTAGTTCTGAAGAAATGTATGATAACTTTGTTATGTGTATGAATGGAGAAAAGAGAGATGGATTAGCAGATGTAATAGTTGCAGCTTGTGACACTGTAAGATTATATAAAAAAACACATGATTTAGTAGAAAAATTAAAATAAATATACTTGGAGGTAAATGATGGAGTGGAAGATTGTAGTTGATACTGCATGCGATTTTAGAGAAATTCCTAATAAAGCTGAGAATGTTACTTATGAGAGAGTGCCATTTTCATTGCAGATAGAGGATAAGGTATATGTAGATACTTTAGATCTAGATATTGATGAAATGATGAGAGAGATGTATGCTAGTTCAGAAGCAGCAAGATCAGCTTGCCCAAGTCCAGAGGCATATCTATCAGCATATAGAGGTGCAGAAAATGTAATAGTTTTAACTTTAACTGGTGGAATGTCAGGAAGTTATAATAGTGCAGTAATTGGCGAAAAAATGTTAAAAGAAGAAAATGAGAATGTCAATATTCATATTGTAAATACTCTTTCAGCAGGAGGGCAAAATGACTTATTTCTTCTTAAGATAAATGAACTAATTAAAGAAGGATTATCTTTCGATGAAGTAGTCTCAAAAATGAATGAGTATCAGAAAAATACAAAACTTATTTTTTCTCTAGAGAAAGTAGATAATTTAGTGAAAAATGGACGTTTATCTAAGCTTGCAGCAGCCGTTGTAGGTTTGTTACATATGCGCATGGTAGGAGAGGCAAGTAATGAAGGGACTCTACACTTACTACATAAAGTTCGTGGAGAAAAAAAAGCTATTTCAACAGTAGTTGATGAGATGATTAAAGCTGGATATAAAGGTGGAAGAGCTGTAATAACTCATAGAAATAACGAAAATATATGTAAAAAAATAGAAGAAAAATTAAAAGAAAAATTTTCTGATGTAGACTTTATAGCTGTACCTACTTCTGGAATTTGTAGTTTCTATGGAGAAGAAGGCGGAATGCTTTTAGGATATGAAATATAGAATATATATTTAAATAAAATAATAAAAAAGGAAAAGTGATTACTCTGTGTAAAACACTTCTCCTTTTTTTATTGTATTTAACTAACTCTGTTTAGCTCTTTTTTTATTTCTATGAAGCTTTCCAATTAAAAATCCAGTTCCTTGCCCACAAAGGCTGAAGAATATATATCCTAAACCATATATAAGAATATCGAAGTTTAAAATAATTAAACAAGATATAATGTAAAAAATTCCTATAATAAATGAGAAAATATAGCTGAAGTCTTCTTTATTATATGCATATAGAAACGATATTAGAAAACTTATAACAGGATATAGGATAATTAAAAGCAGTATTATCATACCTGATTTATTCGATATAAAGTAAGAACACAGAGGGAGTATTATAAATAAAAAGAAAGAAAAAATTAAATATGGTACTTTTTCTAAAAATTTTTTCATCAATCTGCCTCCTAATTATAGTGTTATTCTATCATATATTTTGTTAAAAAACAATAATCAAATATAAGCATAGAATTCATAAATATTGTAACCGTTTTGCAAATGTGTTATTATTAACTTAATATTAAATGAGAGGGGAACAATAATAATGAAATTTTTTATTGATACAGCCAATGTAGAAGACATTAAAAATGCTAATGAATTAGGGGTAGTTTGTGGAGTTACTACTAATCCATCTTTAATCGCTAAAGAAGGACGCGACTTCAAAGAAGTAATTAAAGAGATTGCATCTATCGTAGATGGACCAATTAGTGGAGAAGTAAAAGCAACTACTACTGACTGGAAAGATATGGTAGAAGAGGCTAGAGAAATCGCTAAAATTCATCCTAATATGGTAGTTAAGATTCCAATGACAGAAGATGGTCTTAAAGCAGTAAATGTACTGAAAAAAGAGGGGATTAAAACTAATGTTACGTTAATCTTTAGCCCGACTCAAGCTTTACTAGCGGCAAGAGCAGGAGCAACATACGTATCTCCATTTTTAGGTAGATTAGACGATATTGCTCACAATGGACTATTATTAATTGAAGAAATAGTAGAAATTTTTGCGAATAATGATATTGATACACAGATTATTGCAGCAAGTGTTAGAAATCCAATTCATGTTACAGAATGTGCTAAACTAGGATGTGATATTGCTACTGTTCCATATAATGTAATTAAACAAATGGTTAAACATCCTTTAACTGATATCGGTATTGAAAAATTCAAACAAGATTATTATAAAGTATTTGGTGAATAATCTGTAGAAAACTTTTACGTTAAAAATATTTTTCTTCAAAAAAATTTAAAAATTTTGTATTTTATACTAGAAATATTTATAAAGTAATGTTATAATATACTTTGTTGTATGAAAAAGTTGTTAAGATTAAATTTTATAGGAGGTTATATTAATGCGCGTAAATGTAACATTAGCTTGTACAGAATGTGGTGACAGAAACTACATTACTAAAAAGAACAAAAGAAATAATCCAGACCGTATTGAACTTAAAAAATACTGTCCAAGATTAAAAAAAGTGACTTTACACAGAGAAACTAAATAATAAAGTTTAAAAAGCCTTAATTTATCAGTGTTTAAGGCTTTTTGTTTTGTCTTTTGACTTTCTTTTTTTCACAAAATTATAAAATTGGAGAATTTATCTGTGCAAAGAATATGAAATCTCATTCCCTAAGTATAAGAAAAATCGAAAGTAGAAAATAATTATGGAAAAAAAGTCCTTTACTTTTTACAGAAAAAATATTATACTATATATATTATTCAATGAAAATAATGTTGATTTTTCTACAGATATTCCTTGATTTTCAAAAGAATTCTTTAGTAAAGTTAACAAAATTACAAATTTCAAAAAAAATAAGAAAAAATTAAAAAAGTTGTTGACAAACAATAATATCTATTATATAATTAATACATAAGTTAATAACAAATATTTATGCGGGTGTAGTTTAGTGGTAAAACCTCAGTCTTCCAAACTGATGTTGTGAGTTCGATTCTCATCACCCGCTCCATTTTTTTATTTAGAGATTTTTCCACAGTAGCTCAGTTGGTAGTAGCATCTGACTGTTAATCAGAGGGTCGCAGGTTCGAGTCCTGCCTGTGGAGTAAAGTACGGGTGTGTATGCAGCCGTATATTTTTTTGTTTGAAATCTCGCTAAATATTATTATCGTAGGAAAAATTATGTTATAATAGTTCATGGTATATGAACTATTATCGAGTTGAATTTTATATAGTTTAAAAGTTGAAGTTTAAGAAAATAAAGAGAATTTTATAGGAGAATTTTATGTTTTTAGATGAGGTAAAAATATTCGTCCGATCAGGTGATGGTGGGAATGGATTAGTAGCATTTAGAAGAGAGAAGTATGTTCCAAAAGGTGGACCAGCTGGAGGAGACGGTGGACGTGGAGCCAATGTAGTATTTATAGTTGATGAAGGACTAAGAACTTTCATGGATTACCGTTATCAGAAGAAATTCGTAGCACCTAATGGTGAGAACGGAATGAGTAAAGGTATGCACGGTAGAAAATCTAAAGATTTATACTTAAAAGTACCACCAGGAACAGTAATTCGTGATACTGATACTGGAGAAGTATTAGCAGACTTAGTAGAACATGAGCAAGAAGTAGTAGTAGCTCGTGGAGGACGTGGAGGACGTGGAAACTGTCGTTTCGCAACACCTTCGAACCCAGCGCCAGAAATTGCTGAGAATGGTGAACCAGGAGAAGAAAGAAATCTTACATTAGAATTAAAACTTATGGCTGATGTAGGTCTTGTTGGATTCCCTTCTGTTGGTAAATCAACATTATTATCAATAACATCAAAAGCAAAACCAAAAATTGCTGATTACCACTTTACAACATTAGCACCAAATCTTGGAGTAGTAGAAACAAAAGACCACAGAAGTTTTGTTATGGCTGACCTTCCAGGATTAATAGAAGGAGCTAGCCAAGGTGTAGGTCTTGGACACCAGTTCTTACGTCATATTGAAAGAACGAAAGTTATTGTTCACGTAGTAGATATGTCAGCAACTGATGGTCGTGATCCATATGAAGATTATAAAATTATTAATCAAGAATTAGCTGAGTACAATATGAGACTTTTAGAAAGACCTCAAGTAGTAGTAGCTAATAAGATGGATATTCCAGTAGCTAGTGACAATCTTAAAGAGTTTAAAAAACACTTAGAAAACGATGGTGAAGAAGTTGATATAGTTGAAATTTCTGCATTTACACGTAGTAATATTGATAACTTACTTTATAAAATAAGTGATATACTTGATAATACAGATCCAAATATGTTATATGAACTTGATACTGAAGAAGAAAGTATGGAAAATAGAGTTCTTTATAAACATAAACCTAAGGATGAAACATTCAAGATTACTCGTGATGATACAGGAGCTTATGTAGTAAGTGGACCTGGTATCGAACGTGCATTCTTAATGACTGACTTCAACCGTGATGCTTCTGTTAGACGTTTTGCTCAACAAATGCGTTCTATGGGTGTAGATGATGCTTTACGTGAAAGAGGATGTAAAAACGGTGATACTGTTAAGATCCTTAAAGGTGAGTTTGAATTCGTAGAGTAGGAGATAACCACTGTGGATAAAGAAAAAGTTTATTATATAATTAGAGAAGACGTATTGCCAGAAGCTGTAAAGAAGACATTAGCGATGAAAAAAGCTTTAGAAGAAGATTCTAAATTATCAATTTTAGAAGCTTCTAAAAGATTTGATTTAAGTAGAAGTGCATTTTATAAATATAAAGATACAATATTTCCGATTCAAGATGTGAAAAGACAATCAATTCTATCATTGTCTATCGATGTTGATGATATCCCTGGAATATTAGGGAAAATTTTATCGGTTGTTAATGAAGAAAAGTGTAGTGTACTTACTATTCACCAAACGGTGCCGATTAATGCAAAAGCTACGATAATTATTTCTTTAGAGCTAAGTTCAGGTGATATAAATATTGAAAAATTAAATAAACGAATTAAAGATCTTGAGTTTGTTAATTCAATTAAAGTAATTGGTTTAAGCATGTAGAGATAGTTTAATAAATATTAAATGTAGGAGAACAGAGTAGGGAAGTCAGTTTCCTATAGCTGTTCTCCTTTTTATTTTAGAAAGGTGAATTATGCAGAAAAATGATATATTCGAAGGGAAGGTTATAGATTATACACATGATGGTCTTGGTGTAGTTAAAATTGATAATTTTCCGATTTTTATTGAAGATGTTATAGAAGGTGAAGTAATCAAATTTAAGATAATTAAATTAAAGAAAAATCTTGGTTACGGAAAAGTTCTTAATATTATTGAAAGTTCTAAAAATAGAGTAGATGGAATTCCGAAGACTTCAGGAGCAAATTTAGTTCATATGAACTATGAAGAGCAATTGAAGTTTAAAAAGAGAAAAGTTCAAAATGTTATGGATAAAGCTCTTGGAAAAGATTATATCGAAGTATTAGATACGCTAGGAATGGAAGACGGATATCATTACCGTAATAAGTCTGTGATTCCAGTACAAAAAGTTAATGGCGAAGTTAAGATGGGGTATTATAAACCACGAAGCCATGATGTTGTTAATATAGAGAAATGTTTTATTCAATATGATGAACACAATGTATTAATGAACAAATTACGTAGTCTAATTTCAGAACTTAACTTATCTATCTATGATGAAAATAACCACTCAGGTGCTATTAGACATATTATGTTCAGAACAAATACCCTGAAAAGTGAAATCATGGTAGGTATTGTAGCGAAGGAGAAGTTTAATAAACTAGATGAATTCGTTGAAAAAATATCTAAATTAGATGATAGAATTGTTAGCATTATGCTAAATATTAACGATAAGAAGACAAATGTAATCTTTGGTGATAAAACTGAAAATCTTTTTGGTAAGGATTATATAACCGACACATTAGACGGAATAGAATTTAAGATTTCACTTCGTTCATTTTATCAAGTAAATCCAGTTCAAACAGAGGTATTATATAGTAAAGCGTTGGAACTTGCAGAATTAAAAGAAACTGATACGATAATCGATGCTTACTGTGGTATTGGAACAATCAGTCTATTCGCAGCGAAGAAAGTTAAGAAAGTATATGGTATTGAAATAGTAGAAGCGGCTGTTTTAGATGCTCGCGAAAATGCGAAAAATAATAATATAACTAATGCAGAGTTTTTACTAGGTAAAAGTGAAGATGTAATTAAAAAATTAATCTCGCAAAATGTGAAATTAGATGCAGTTATTGTGGATCCACCACGTAAAGGTTGTGAGGAAAGTTTCTTATGTGATTTAGCTTTAATGGGAATAGAAAAGATAGTTTATGTTAGCTGTAATCCAGCAACATTAGCTAGAGATATGGAAATCATGAGAGGTCTAGGTTATAAACTAGGTGCAGTGCAACCTGTAGATATGTTCCCAGGAACGTACCATGTTGAGGCGGTAAGTTTGCTAGTCAAGGAGTAAAACGACGAAGATTAGCAT